>DASXEF010000139.1:0-11898 GCA_036490255.1 Kofleriaceae bacterium | reverse complement strand
GAGCAAGCCTTCGGGATCGGCCGCGTCGTCGGAGAGGCACGCGACACCGACCGACAACGTCAGCGCGCGATTGCCCGGCAGCTCGAGCTCGCTGATCTGCTGCACGAGCCGCGACGCCTTCGTCAGCGCGCCGGTCTTCGTCGTCTCGGGCAAGAGCAACACGAACTCTTCGCCGGAGTAACGCGCGACGATGTCGGAGCTGCGATCGTCCTGCAGCAGGCTCGCGACGTTGCGCAAGATCTCGTCGCCGACTTGATAGCCGAGCGCGTAGTTGACGCTCGCGAACTGATCGAGATCCGCGATCAGCAGCGACATCGGCTGGCTGTAGCGCAGCGCGCGCGCGACCTCTTCGCGCAACCGCTCTTGAAACGCACGGTGCGTGTAGAGGCCGGTCAGCGGGTCACGCAGCGTGAGCGCATCGAGCTGCAAGCCCATCTGCGCGAGCTGCTCGGTCGCGATCGTGATCTCGCGGCCGCGATCGGAGAGCTGCGCTTCCAGCGCGTGCTCGTGCTCGCGCAGCAAATCGTTCGCCGAACGGAGCTCGTCGACGAGCACCATGTTCGCGCGCTCGAGCTGATACATCTGCACGAGCTGATCGACGATCTGCACGAGGTCGCCGAGCTTCCACGGCTTCGTGATCACGTAGTGCAAATGGCCGGCGTTGATCGCGCTGATCAACTCGTCGGAATCGGGATACGCGGTGACGACCGCGCGACGACACTCGGGTCGTTTGACCGCGACCTGCGCGAGCAGCTCGCCTCCGGGCAAACCCGGCATTCGCAGATCAGCGAGCACCGCGGCGACGTCCGGGTTTTCTTCGAGCAGCGCTAGAGCCGCTTCACCATCATTCGCGAGCAGCACCGTAAACCGCGGACGCAAGACGCGGCCCAGTGCGTTCAAGTTACTGCGATCGTCATCAACGCAAATGACAACCGGCGCGCCACCGATCCCTGGCTCCCCCACCCCCTCGAGTTGCTGAGGAGTGTCGACTGCCAACGTGCCCTTAGTATAAGCGCGTCGACGGGGCGGCCGGAACCACGAATGGTCTCGGATACGGACCCCACTCGCGCCTACATCGCGAGCGCGCGTTGGACGAACCAGATCGATCCGAACGCGAAGATGACCGCCGATAACACCGGCATCGCCCAGCGCCGATATCGGTCAGGACCGAGCGTACGGGCGCCGAAATAGAAGATCGGGAGCGCGATCGCGACGATCGTCAACTGGCCGATTTCAACGCCGACGTTGAAGCAAAGCAGCGGCGGCACCACGCCGTGAGGCGGCAAGTCGACGGCAAGCGCGGACGCGAAGCCGAGGCCGTGGGCGAGCCCGAACCCGAACGTCAACGCATAGCGCCAATGCACGTCGGGCCGAACGATGTTCTCGGCGGCGGTGTACGCGATCGATGCCGCGATCGCGCTCTCGACCACGCGAGATGGCAGCGACAGCCAGCCGAGCGCGGCTGCGATCAGCGTCAAGCTGTGGGCGAGCGTGAACGCGGTGACGACCGTCGCGGTCGCGCGCAACGTCGCGCCGAACGGTTTGATCGCCCACTGCTTGTTGTCGCGGCGGAGCATCACGACGAGCAGCAGCGCGAGCACGAAGCTGATGTGATCGATGCCGCCGTAGATGTGGCCCATGCCGTAACGGATCCAGCGCAACAGCGAGAGCTCGCCGATCTTCAACGTCGCGGGCGAGTCGCTCGCGCGCACGACGTTCGCGACGACGTCACTCGAGCCGGCGCGACCGACGCGCACGATCGCTTCCATCTTCGGATCGACGGCGAAGAATGCGCCCAAGTCGGCGACCAGCGAATCGATCGATCGCACGCAACTCGCGCGCCACGACACGACGACGAAGTTGTCGGCGTCGGCGGTAGCGCTCGCCGGTGTCGGCGTGCACGCGAGCGCACCCGCGTTCGTCGGGATCGACAGCGCGAGCCAGCGCGCGACATATGCAGCCACGCCGGGCGATGCCGCGGCTGCCGCTGCGGTCGGTTTCGCGTCGACCGGCACGTGCATCGGCTCGATGACGTCGGCCGGCGCGACCTTGAACGCGACGTCGACATCGGAGCCGTCGACGGTGAGCTCGACGTATTTGATCGCCGTCTGATGTGCGTACGCCGGCGCTGCGAGCGCGAGCAAGACGGCGATGGCGAAACGCACGGCGCGGTTTTAGCGCAATCGCCTGCCGCGTACGTAGATCCCGTGCGGATGCAGCAGCACGCTCGCGTCGCGCCGCGGATCGCCGTCGAGGATCACGAACGTGGCTTCGCGCCCGACGCTCGGTCCGGCCGCGATGCCCCAAAACGCCAGCGGCGTGGTGGTCATTGCAGCGGTGATCGCGGCGTCGTCGAGCCCGGCGGCGCGCAACAGCTTCAGCTCGTCGGAGCTCGGCCCGGCGTCGCGCGTGTTGCCGAGATCGGTGCCGTACAACACGGTCACGCCGGCCGCGCGCAGCTTCGCGAGATTTTTCACGGCCGATGCCGAGCCGCCGAACGCGGCGAGCGTCGAGATCACCGCGCGACCTCGCCATGCCTGCACGGTCGCGTCGTCGAGCGGCTCGACCGGCGTGTGCGCGAGCACGTCGACGCCTGCACGCGCGGCGGCGAGCGCGCTCGCATTCGACAGCGCGTGGATCGCGACCTTGAGGTGACGTGCATGCGCGGCGGCGACGGCGGCTGGATACAGCGATGCGTCGAGCCCGTCGTCGTCGCCGGCGAGCTTGATCACGCCCGCGCCGGATTTGACGAGCCGATCGATCGTCGACGTCACGCACGCGGCGTCGGCGCAACCGATGCCGAAGCCGTCGCTTCCCCACGCATCGAGCGGATACCCGTTCGGTCGCGTCAGCATCGGGCCGGCTTCGAGCACGTGTATCGCGCTCGGCTCGTGCGTGCGGAGCGTTCGCTCCGGCGCCGCGAGATCGACCGCGACGCCGATGCCGCTCGCCGCGAGCTGATCGGCGACCGGCCAGTACGCGAGGTGCACGTGACTATCGACGATCGGCGGCCACAGCCAAACGTTCGCGGTCGCGCTCGGCGTCGCACTGCCGACGTGATCACCGGCGAGCGCCAGCGACACACTCGATCCGTCGGCGACCTTGCCGGTGAGCGCGCCCGCCCGTGCGGCGGAGCCACACGCCGTCAGCATCGCGAGCCAGATGTACGGGCGCATGCACTTAGTACGAGCGAGCGTGCATCGTCGATCGAGACAAGTTCGTGTACGGTTCCACGACATGAGTAGTCGTCAAGCTCCGATCGCTTTCATCATGGCAGCCGGGCTCGGCACGCGGATGAAGAGCGACATGGCGAAGGTGCTCCACCGCGTCGCCGGTCGCCCGATGGTGCACTGGGTTGTCGGCGCCGCCAAGGCGGCAGGGGCGACCAAAGTCGTCGCGATCCTCGGTCATCAATACGAGATCGTGCGCGCGTCGCTCGAGCGATCGTTTGGCAACGATGTCGTCGCGGCGCTGCAGCCCGAGCAACGCGGCACCGGCCACGCCGTGCAGTGCGCGCTGCCGGCGGTCGCGAACGAGCCCGACGATCGCATCATCGTGATCCTCACCGGCGACGCGCCGCTGTTGCCCGCCGAGCGCATCACCGCGCTGATCGATGCGTGCGCGAGCTCCGACAGCGGTCTCGCGTTGCTGTCGACCGTGCCCGATCGACCGATGCCGTACGGCCGGCTCGTGCGCGACGAGCGCGGCCTCTTGATGAAGATCGTCGAGCACGTCGACGCGACGCCCGAGCAGCGCGCGATCCGAGACGCGAACGCCGGGTTCTACGCGATCCGGCTCGGCCACCTGCGCCAGAACCTTCAGGCACTGCGCGCCGACAACGCGAAGGGCGAGCTCTATCTCACCGATCTCGTCGCACACGCGTATTCGCGCGGCGGTGCGATCGCGATCGACGTGCCGTTCGCCGAGACGACCGGCATCAACGACCGCGTCGATCTCGCGCAGGTCGAAGCCGCCGCGCGCAAGCGCATCAACGAGCATTGGATGCGCGCCGGCGTGACGATGATCGATCCGGCGAGCACGTACATCGATGCCGACGTCGGCCCGCTCGGCCGCGACGTGATCTTGGGCGCGAACGTCGCGCTGCGCGGCAAGACGACGCTCGGCGACAAGGTCCGCGTCGATCACGGCGCCGTGCTCACCGACGCGAGCGTCGCCGCCGAGACGCTGATCAAGCCGTACACGGTGCTGTCGGAAGCGACGATCGGCGAGCGCGTCGAGCTCGGCCCGTTCACGCACTGCCGGCCGGGCACGCGCGTCGACGAAGATGCGCGGCTCGGCAACTTCGTCGAGACCAAGCAGACGCACGTGATGGCCGGCGCCAAGGCAAATCACCTGTCGTACCTGGGCGACGCATCGATCGGCTCGAAGTCGAACATCGGCGCCGGCACGATCACGTGCAACTACGACGGTTTTCAGAAGCACAAGACCACGATCGAAGCCGGCGCGTTCATCGGCTCCGATAGCCAGCTCGTCGCGCCGGTGACGATCGGCAAGGGCGCGTTCGTCGCAGCCGGCACGACGGTGACCGGCAACGTGCCGCGCAACGCACTCGCGCTGTCGCGCGTGCGGCAGGTGATCAAAGAGGATTGGGCCGAGCAGTTTCGCGAGGCGAACGGCAAGCGCAACAAGAAGCCGGGCGAAGGCGAGCACTGAGTGGAGCTGCGGCCGCTGACCGATGACGATGTGTCGTCGGCGGCGGCGTTGTTGGTCGAGGCGTTTCCGCACGCGAACGGCTGGCCGACGCTGGCCGAGGCGCTCGAAGAAGTCGCCGAGACCGAGCGTGCGTGGGTCGCGATCGACGGCGAGCTTGTTGGCTGGATCGGCGCGAAGCGTACGTTTCGCAACCGCGTGTGGGAGATCCATCCGCTGGTCGTGCGTGCAGCAGTGCGAAGTCGCGGCATCGGTCGCGCGTTGATCGACGAAGTCGCGCGCGTCGCCGCACGTGAAGGCGCGCAGACGCTGCTCGTCGGCACCGATGACGATGCCGGCACGACGAGCGTCGCACACGTCGATGCGTACCGACCGTCGCCGCTCGATTACGTGCGCGCGCTCACGGCGCCGGCCGACCATCCCATTCACTTCTACGAGCGCGTCGGTTTCGCGCGCTGCGGCATGATTCCCGACGCGAACGGCCGCGGCCTGCCGAACATCCTGCTCGCGCGCCGTGTTTCGCCCTAACGGAATCCATCGCGAGGCCGGGCCCGGCGTGCTACGCCTTTTCGGCGATGTATTGCTCGATCGACAAGATCGATCTCGCCGCAGAGATCGATGGCAAGCCGATCGCGCTGCAGACCGATCATCGCACGCGCGACGAGATCGAGGCCGAGCCCGAGCTATCGGCGCTGTTCGCGATGGCGCGCATCGTCAACGCGCGCGCGCAGCTCGCCGACGACGGTCACCCGAGCGCCGACGTGCACTACGTCGTGCTCGAAGCGCCGCCGGAGTTGCTGCGCGAAGCGCTGCGCGCCGCAGGCGGCACGATCGAGCGCACCGATCGTAATTCGGCGCTCGAATCACTCGGCGCCGCGGACGAGCGCGAGGTCGGCGAGATCGCGGATCGCTGCATGATCACGCTCGCGCGCCGTGCGGCGACGCGCGTCGGCAGCCGCGATCTCGCGATGGCGCTGCGCATGCTCGAAGATCAAACGCTCGCGAATCCACCGGAACGCGACCGCGACGAAGAAGCGTATTGGGTCCGCGTGATCGAGCTCGCGGCGCTGACCGGCGAGCTGTTGCGCGCGAAGTATCAGGGCCACTGGATCCAGACCGATCGCGCGATGGTGCCGTTCGCGTTCCAGATCGCGAGCGCCGATTCGGCGGTGATGTTTCCGACCAATCGCGCGCAGCGCTTGATCGAGGACGGTGCCGCCGAGAGCCTGTTCAAGCTGCTGATCGCCGCCGAGGAGACGCTGCAGCGCCCGGCCGATCTCGCGAACGGCCGATTGATGCCGAGCTTGCGCCAGCGCCGCGACGTCGTGCTCGAAGAGGTCGTGTGGCGGCCGGTGATCTCCGACGACGCGCCGACCGATCTGCCGATCGTCGTGTGCGGCATCGACGGCGATAGCACGTACGGCATGCTGCGCCGCGAAGCGCTGCCGAAGCCGCCCGATCGCGCGCTCGACGAAGCGATCGCGAACCTCGAAAGCGAAGTCGTGCAATGCGACGAGATCGCGATCGGCGACACCGCGATCGTGATCGTCACCGGCAGCTTCTACGCCGCCGAGAAGCTGCTCGATCGCGAGTTCATGCGCTCGATGCATCGCGCGCTCTCCGCGGATTTGCTCGCGGCGGCCACGCCGGCACGCGGATGCCTGTTGGTCTCGGCGATCGTCGACGAGCCCGCCGCGATCGCGCGGTTCTCGGGCCTGGCGCGCTCGCGCTACGACGAAGCCGGCGGTCGCTCGATCTCGCCCGCGGTCGTGCTCGTGAGCGACGGTCGCGTCGCCGGCTACGTCCGCGGCCCCAACGACGAGCGCGAGTCGAGCAGCACGATGGATCACAAGCGCGCCGATACCGCGCGCGAAGCGCCCGCCGAGAAGAAGCGCGGGTTCTTGCGTCGCTTGTTCGGCCGCAAGTGAACCGCGCGCTGGTCATCATCGTCATCGCGGTCGCGGCATGTCGCGGCGGTGATCATCATCGCCGCGATGCCGGTGCGGTCGCGCATGTCTCGGCGGATGCCAGATCCGGATCCGGATCTGGCTCGGGCTGGCCCGAGCTCGCGTCGTTTCCACTGATCGAGCCGGAGCGCGTCATCGCGCTGCCGACGCAGCAAAACACGCCGCGGTTCGACGTCGGCGGCCCGGTCGCGCTCGGCGGCGTCGCGGTCGTATCGTCGTCGCAGTTCGGGTTCGTCGCGGTCGACTACAAGACCGGCCAGCTCGCGTGGAGCAAGCCCGCCGGGTTGCACGTCGCACCACCGGTGACGCGTGCCGGCAGCTTCCTGTTGATCGGCGACTGCTTCGCGCCGCCGCCGGTGCCGGCCGGCCAAACGCTGCTCGGCTGCGCGCGCACGATCACGCCCGCTGGCACCGATCAGGGCTACATCGCGATCCACGGCGACTCGAAAGCTGTCGATGCGTTCGCGGCCGAGCCCGGCGTGCAGCGCGTGTGGTCGCTCGGCGATCGCGAAGTCATGTGGCGGCGCGGCGAGCTGGCGGTGATCATCGATCCGGTGAGCGGCATCGCGACGCCGACCACGCCCGCGGATCCGCCGCTGGTCGTGAGATACAAAGATCGCGAGTGGTCGATCACGCACGGCGACGACGGCCGCATCACGGCGGCCGACGGCCACCGCAAGCCGGCCTGGCACACCGAACGGCCGTACACCGAGCTGCTCGGCGCGGTGTACTTGCCCGAGCAATCGCCGATGTTGCGGCTGTCGAACGCCGGGCACTATCGCGGCCATCCCGAGCTGTCGCTGATGGACATCGATGCGACCGGCTCGATGCACGGCCAGGTCGCGTTTCCGGTGCCCGGCATCGCGCTCGTCGCGCACGCGATCGATTCGATCGGCGACGTCGCGCTCGCGGTGCAGCTCGACGCGTCGCTCGATCATCACTTCATCGCCGGCTACGCGGCGAACTCGCTCTTGATGTGGGTGTGGCCGCTGCCGCGCGTGCAGCGCGCCGACCCGATCGGGCTCGCCGTCACGCCCGACGCGGTGCTCGTGTTTCACGACGGAGACACGCTCACGGTGTTGCCCGAGCTGTCGGCGCCTCCTACGGCTCCAGGCGCGGCGCGAGCGCCGTTGGAAAACTCCACACCGTAAGTCCGCGCGGATCTTGGATCACGCGTCGGCACGCCGGCTGCTCTTGGAGCCGAGCATGAACCTCAAAGCTCTCCTGCTCGCTTCCGCCGTGATGTCGCTCGCCGGTGGCTGCATCGCGAAAGACGGTCCCGACAACGGCGCGATCGACCAAGCGATCCCGACGTCGGATCAAGTCCAGATCAAGTTGCCCGCGGCGAACCGCGTCGTCGGCCAGCTCGCGCAGTACTACGTCGTCACGCACGACGCGACGACGGCGTTCAACGGCGGCGCCGCATGGGTGCTCGTGCTCATCCACTCGATCGTGCAGCTGCCGGTCTCGTCGGTGAGCGGCAATGTCTACACGTGGGGTCCGGGCAGCCAGCCGCTCGATCCCGCGAACTATCGCCTCGACGTGACGGCGAACACGGACGGCACGTTCGACTACGTGCTGTCGGGCCAGAACAAGAGCGTGACGAGCGCGCCGTGGCTCGCGATCGTCACCGGTCACGCCGATCCGGGCGCGACCGAAGGCACCGGCAACGGCACGTTCACGCTGAACTTCGATGCGAGCGCGCAGGTCGATCCGATCGACAACGCGTCGAACAAGGGCCAGATCGCGGCGACGTACGACCTCGATGCGAAGACGCTCGGCCTCCACATCTCGACGACGGATGCGAATAACTCGCCGGTCGTCGCCGATTACGCGTACGCGCAAAACCCCGACGATTCGGGCGACATGACGTTCAGCGCAGACGAAGACGTCGGCGGTGGCCCGGCGCTCGAGAACCTGACGGTGCGCTCGCGCTGGCTCGCGACCGGTGCCGGTCGCTCGGACGTGCGGCTCGAAGGCGGCGACCTCGGCGCGACGGAGGCGATCGCCTCGCAGTGCTGGAACACGAACTTCCTCGAGGTCTACTACACGGACAACGTCAACTTCCTGCCCACCGACGGCGACCCGACGCAGTGCGCGTACGCGAACGTTGACTTGCCCTGAGCCTTTGGACCTGTGGTAACACCGCGCGCATATGGCGCAGATGCCCAAAGATGCAGTGGAGTTGTTCGACACCCTCGTTCCCGAGGGGCTCAAGCAGTTTCCCGACAAGGCCCGCGAGCTCAACTCGATTTACTGCTTCAAGGTGACCGGCGACGGCGGCGGTGAGTGGACGGTCGACACGACCATCGACCCGCCGACCTGCACGCGCGGCGACTCCGGCAAGGCGCAGTGCACGATCGAAGTCGCGCACGAAGACTTCAAGACGATGCTGTCGGATCCCAACGCCGGCATGCAGCTCTACTTCCAGGGCAAGCTGCGCGTCTCCGGCGATCCGATGCTGGCGATGAAGCTGCAGCAGCTGTTCGAGATCGCTCGCCCGAAGTGATGCGTAGCGCGATTCTCGTCGCAGTGCTTGCCGTCGCGTCGACGGCGATCGCGGACGATAGCGTCGCCGGGACGTACGACGTCAAGGTCGAGCTCACCGCAAGCACGTGCGATGCGAAGCCCGAAACCTTGGCGAGCGGCAAGTTGGCGCTCACCGTCAAGAAGGCTGCCGTCACCGTGAAGCTCGACAAAGTGTTTCCGATGACGGGTGATCTGAAGGACGGCGTCATCAACGCGAAGACCACGAAGGTGATCGGCACCTCGATGGCCGGCGTGTCGGCGCGCTATTCGGTCACCGGCCGAGCAGGCGACGGCAAGGTGGACCTCGCGCTCAACGCGCAGTACATCCGCCAGGACACGAACCGACCGTTCTGCGCGCAGGCGTGGAGCGTCGCCGGCGCCAAGACGCCCTGATCTACTTCGTCGGCTCGGGAGCGGCGAAGCGCAGCGATTTGATCACGGCCTCGCATGGCGTTGCCGTGCACGTCACGCGATAGAGCCTGTGCTGGAACGGGTTCCACGTGAGCTGCGTGACGACGTGCTTTTGCGTTGCCGCCCACCGTTGATCGTCGGCTTTGAGCCCGTCGACGACTTTCGGCGTGATGCCGAGCGCGTCCCACGCAGATTTCTCCTCGACGTCGACCGCGACCGTCGACTTGCCCTTCGTCGCCGTGATCGCGACGTGGACGACGTTGTCCTTCGCGTCGACCGTGCGCTCGACCTTCGCCATCCACGGCAGCTCGACCACGAAGCTGTCGGTCTTGTCGTGCGCCTCGAACGACTTGTGCGGCTTGCGCATGCGCACGCCGGTCAGCGTGAACGGATCGGTCGTCGCGTCTTCGGGCGTGCGCAGGTGAATGTGCTCGAGAAATGCGTCGCCGACCGCGTTGTAGCTCGGCACCGTGTCGGCGGTCGCGTAGACGAACAAGCCGCGCGCGGTATCGATGCGCGCATCGACGATCATGCGCGAGTCTTCGGTCGTCGCGGTCGCCGGCTCGACCGCCTTGAGCCGCGTGACCTCTTGCGACTTCGCGGAGTGATCGACGTAGGTGTCGCGCGTGACCGGACCGAGCTTCTGCATCGCCTCTTTGAGCGCGGCGACCGCGCCGTCGTCGCGCGCACCGCGACCGAGCGCGACGATCTGCAGGTTCAGGATGTGAACTTTGTCGGTGACCGAGATGTTGTAGACCTCGGTGTCGTGACCGTCTTTGGTCTTCGTGCCGGGCTTGATCTCGAACGTCGGCTGCGACGGGAACACCGCGTCGACGAGCGGCGACGTGACGAGCACGGTGCCGTCGGACCGCGGCCAGCTCCAGAAGTCGCCGACCGGCGCGGCGACCGGCGTGCCGAGCGTGACGCCCGCTTTGTCGGGATCGAACGGCGCCGGCGCTGGTGTCTGCGGCGGAGTTGGCTTCGCGACGGCTGCTTTCGCGGAACCCGAGCCCGCGTCGCTGCCGGTCGTGGTCACCGGTTTCGACGACGATGACGGCGAGTGCAGCACGAGGATCGCCGCGATGCCGCCACCGGCGACGAGCACGGTCGCGAGCGCAGCGAGCGCGAGCGTACGTCCGTTCGTGCGCGTGCCGGCGGTGCGTGGCACCGGCACCGGTGCGAGAGCGGGGCCCGACAGCCGTCCCGCGTTGACCGCCTGCGCCGGATACATCACGCGGCAGCGGTCGCAGCCGAACTGGGTCTGGTCCGGATACCAGCGCAGCGGCGAGCCGCAGTTCGCGCAGGCAGGCATCGCCGGCAGCCTACCAGGGACGTAGTCCAGTAACGAAACTTAGTCGCGCCAAGTCATCGAAATTCCCCGGCACGCGAGGGACGCACTACAGTAAGTCGTGACGACGACGATCTCGCGCGGAGTCGGGCTCGCGGCGATCGCTGCGATCGCGTTCGGCGTGACGACGCCGCTGGTCGCATGGGCCGGCGCGTGGGTCGGCCCGTTCGCGACGGCCGCGCTGTTGTACGCGGGCGCCGCCAGCTCGTCGGTGCTGTTGCGAGTCGCGCGCGGTAGCGGCGGCAAGCTCGTGCGCAGCGACGTGCCGCGCCTCGTCGGCGTCGCCGTTGCGGGCGCCGCGATCGCACCGGCCCTGCTCGCGTGGGGCTTGCAGCGCACGGGCGCGACGTCGGGCGCGCTGCTGCTCAACCTCGAGGCCGTGTTCACCGCGGCACTCGCGCGGCTCGTGTTTCGCGAGCCGATCGGCGGGCGCGTCGGCACCGCGCTCGCGGCGATGTCGGCCGGCGGTGTCGTGCTCGTGCTAGGTGCCGCGACGAGCGGCGATTGGCGCGTGCCCGGCGTGCTCGCGATCGCCGGCGCGACGCTCGCGTGGTCGATCGACAACGCGTTGACGCGGCCGCTCGCCGAGCGCGATCCGCTCGCGGTCGTCGCCGCGAAGGGGGGTATCGGCGCGTCGCTGTCGCTCGCCGCCGCGGCGATCGCCGGCGAGCACGTGCCGCCGCTCGAGCCCGCGCTCGTGCTCGCCGCGTGCGGCGCGACCGGCTACGGCCTGTCGCTCAGGCTCTATCTCACCGCGCAGCGGCGCATCGGTGCGGCACGCACCGGAAGCGTGTTCGCGCTCGCGCCGTTCGTCGGCGCGGCCGTCGCGATCGCGCTCGGCGACCGCGCGCTCGATCCACTCACCGGCGTCGCCGCGCTGATGTTCGGCCTCGGCGTGTACTTCCACGTGACCGAGCACCACGAGCACGCGCACGCGCACGCGGCCACCGAGCACGACCATCCGCACCGCCA
>DASXEF010000127.1:0-13058 GCA_036490255.1 Kofleriaceae bacterium | reverse complement strand
CGCTTGCCGAGCGCGACGACCTCGCGGCGGATCTGCTCGTCGCGTGCCTCGCGCGCGCCGGCCTCCGTCGGGCAGGGCCCGCGATCGCATGGCGCGAGCGCGACCGGCTCGTGCTTCGCGAGGAGCCGCGCGGCGATGTGGCGCTGCGCCCACAGCCGCGGCAGGTAGCCGGCATCTTCGCGCGGCGGTGCGAGTGTGATGCGCTGGTGCCATGCCGCAGTGCCCTGCAAGCCGTCGAGCTCGACGAACGCCGGCGTACCGCCGTGATCGAGCTTCGCGACGAGCTCGAGCTCTTCGCCGTCGGCGAGCTGCGGCGCGCCGAGATACGTCGTCGCCGCGATCGCGTTACCGGATGCGTCGACGAGGCGCGCGGTCAAGCCGGTCACGCGCGCGGTGTGCAGCGCGGCGACAAGATCGAGCGCGCGCCAGCTCAGATCGTCGGAGAGATCGATCGTGGTCGCGTAGCCACCGGTCGCCGCGGCGAGCGCGCCGAGCGTTTGCGTATCGGGACCATCGCCGACACCGACGCCGACGAACTGCGCGCGATTGGTGAGCCGCACGCGCAGGGCGTCGAGGTTGCGCGGACCGGCGGTGATCATACCGTCGCCGAGATAGATGATCGACGCGTCGTCGACCGGCGCATTGCCGAGCTGCGCCAACGCCGCGGTGAGCCCGACGTCGAAGTCGGTCGCACCGACGCCGCCTTCGCGATCGAGCGCGGCGCGCAGCGCGCGGCGATCGACGTCGTTGACGCGCGTCGGCGGCAACATCGTGCGTGCGGCGACGTCGAATGCGACGACCGCGACGCGATCGTTCTCGTCGAGCTCGCGCACGAGCGATTCGATCAGGTCGCGCTGTGCGTGCAGCGCCTGCGCATCGCGCGATGCCGAGACGTCGTCGAGGATCACCCACGTGTGCGGCCGATACGCGAGCTCGGTCTTCGCGAGCTCGGGCCGCGCGCGCACCATCACGTAGCGGTCGGCGCCGTCGGTCTTCGCGGTGAGCACCGGTGCGCGCCGCGGGTCGCGCACGTGGAGCACGAACGAGTCGCGCAGTTTCTCGTTGGTGCGATGGTAGTGAACGATCGCATCGTCGCCGGCGCGCTCGACGTCGATCGCGTGGCTCGGCGACGCGAGCTCGCAGTTCGCGCAGCCTTTGACCCGCACGCTGGCATCCAACCGACCAACTGGTTGGTCGGTTTCCGGCAGCGGAATCGTGAGCGTGTAGTCGTCGTACAGTTTCGGTAGGCTCTGCGTGTACGCGAGCACGAGCCGCTTGTCGCTCTTCGCCGGAATCGGATACACGCGCAGCGAAAGCCGGCCGGTACCGGCCCACTCGAGCAACGCCGGATCGACGCGGCGGTAGACGAGCTCTTCGTAGATGCGGCGCGCCTGCATCCGCTCGACGACCGCGGCTTCTTCGAGCTGGCCATCGACGTACATCGCGAGCCGCTGCAGCGCCGCGTCGGCCGGGATCGCGAAGCGATAGACGCCTTCGAGATCTTGCGACTGATCGTTGTGGAACGTCTGATCGAGCGCGATGCGCGCGACCTGATCCTCGACGACGACGTCGAGCGTCAGCTGCGCGAGCGGCAGCGGATATTCGTCGCCCCACGGCGGATGCGAGCGCACGCCGGGGTCGCGCGCGAACAACGTGCCGTGATGGACCGGCGCGTCGCCGGCGCTGCGCGCTTCGCGCGCCCACGACACCAGATGCGACAGCCGCGGTGCGGGTGCACGCACGGGAGCTTTGCCGGAGCTCGCGATGCCCTGCTCGCCCGCGTGCAGCGTGACGTCGCCGGCCGAGCTGGCGAGCCTCACCTCGCCGCGCAACACGGCGGTCTGCGTCTCGTCGGCTTCACCGTCGACGACGAACTTGGTGCCGAGCACTTCGATCGTGCCGCGCGCGGTCTCGACCACGAACTGGCCCTTGCCGGGCACGACGTCGAACAGCACGGCGCCGGTCACGCGCACGCGGCGCGGACCGAGCACGTCGACGTGACCGCCGCGATCGGCGACGTAGGTCGTGCCGTCGGCGAGCGACGTCAGCGCGAGCTCGGGCGACTTCGCGCCACCGCCGCTCGGCGACGAGCCGTGGACGACCAGCAGCGCCGCCGCCGCGAGCGCCGCGACACCGACGCCGATCGCCATCAGCGGCCGAGACGATTGCGCCGACCGCCCCGACTGCGATGACCGACCAACTGGTTGGTCGGTCATCTGTTTGGCGGCGAAGCGCTCGACCAGCTCGTGCTTGATCCGCACACGCGACTCGGGCGCGAGCACCGGCGCCTCGCCGCGGTTCTCGAGCAACGTGGAGACGTTGTGCTCGAGGATATCGGTTTCGTTTTCGTTCACGACGCGACCTCCGAGAAGTGGCCCGACAGCGCCGCGAACGTTTCGTGAAACGCGCGGCGTGCGCGGGCGAGTAGTGATTTGGCGGCATCGACCGAGATCCCGAGCTCGCGAGCGAGCGTCGCAAGGCTCTCGCCGTCGACGTACTTGCGCGTCAGCGCGACGCGATGTGAGTCGGTGAGGTTCGCGATCGCCATGTGGACGAGCTCGCGCGTCTCTTCGCGTTCGAGCACGTCGCCCGGCAACGGGCGCTCGGCCATCGCCGCGAAGTTCTGCGCGAGCGTCGCGTCGATCCGCTGCCACGCCGCGCGCAGCTCGTCGGCGCGATGATGCGCGCGCAGATGATCGCGGATCACGTTGCGCGACAGCACCGCGAGCCAGCTGCGCACGCTGCCGCGCTCGACGTCGTACGTGGTTTGCTTCGCGAGCGCGACCGCGAACGTCTCCTGCACGACATCTTCGGCGAGCGCGGCGTCGCGGCCGACGCGATGGAACACGAACGCGTACAAGCCGTCGACGTTCGCGTCGTAGAACCGCTCGATCGCGGCGCGATCGCCGGCGCGCGCCGCGCGCAGGTCACCGCCCGGATTGGCTCGAAACAGCCTGGCGAACAGGGTCATGGTCCTGGATGTGTCAACGAACGTGAACCAGGTGTCGTGCTGGCAACGCTTGGGGCATCTCGCGCGTCTAATAACGTATGCGCATCTTGCCGGTCGCGCTGGCGCTATCGGCGGTCGCCCATGGCGGCCTCGCGGTCGCGCTCGCGATGCGCAACCACGCGCCGCCGCAGGCATTCGCGCCACCGCCCGTCGCCGTGCAACCGGCTCCCGCGACGACCGAGCCGATCGCGGTCGCGTTCATCGCAGACGAGCATTCGCACGACGTGCAACCGCACGATGTAGGGCCGGCGCTCACTCGACGCATCGCGGCAAGCACGGCACATCACGGCACGGAGATCGCCGCCACGGCAACGACGCCCACGCCGGGCACCGGCGGCGAGCCGGCGAAGACGTCGCCGCTGATGACGATGCGACCGACGCCAGCGCCGACGTTGCAAGGCCCGTCCGAAGACTTCATCTCGAATTTCTTGAGCAAGCCGTCGCACGCCGAGCCCAATCCGATCGAAGGCGAGCGGATCGACGACGAGATCGCCGCGATCGAGCACGACCCGAGTCAACGCGAGCGGCTCGTCGCGCTCTACGACGCACGCGACGCCCACGAGCTCAAGCGCGACGGCACCGGCTACAAAGCGACGCACGGGACGTGGGTCGCGCACGTCGATTCGAGCGGCCACGCGACGTTCGAGGACAAACCGAACTATCAACAACACGGGCTCGGCGGATCGTTCGATATCACCGACGCGTTCATGCGCCATCACGGCGTCGATCCGTACGCGGCGGAAAAGCGCAAGTTCCTCGACGACACGCGCGAAGAGCGCTACGAGATCGGCAAGCGCGCGCAGCACGAGGTGTTGCAGCACTCGGGCGGCCTCGCGTACGAAGCGCTCGAGAATGTCTGGGCCAAGACCGCCGACGTTCGCGCGCGCAAGCAAGCGGTGTTCGAGCTGTGGGACGACTGCGCCGAATCCGGTAACGCCGATCTCGTCGAGGGCGGTCGAGCCGCGCGCGCCATGATCGTCGCGTTCATTCAAGCGCGCTTCGTCGGCGCCGACGCGTACACGCCCGACGAGCTCGCCGCATTCAACGCGAAGAAAGCCTCGCGCGCGACGTTCGCGCCGTACGAGCAATAGGCATGCTACGCATCGGCCATGGTCGCCGATGTCTCAGGCCCGCTGCTCGGCGGGCGCTATCGACTCGGCGTGAAGCTCGGCAAAGGCTCGCAGGGCGATATTTTTCTCGCGCGCGACGAGAAAGCGAAAGGCGCCGAGGATCGCGAAGTCGTCGTCAAACGGCTCACGCCGCGCGGCACGTGGAAATCGTTCGAGCTGTTCGAGCGCGAAGCGAAAGTGCTGTCGCAGCTGCGCCACGCCGGCGTGCCGCGCTTCTTCGCGACGATCGAAGAGCCGCCCGGCACGTTCAACCTGGTGATGCAGCGCGTGCCGGGCGAGAACCTGCGCGAGCTCGCGAAGACGAAACGAATGTCGGAGACCGAGCTGCGCGACTTGCTCGTGCGTTGCCTCGAGATCCTCGACTACCTGCACACGCGCACGCCGCCGGTGATCCACCGCGACATCAAGCCGTCGAACATCATGCGCTCGCCCGGTGGCGCGTGCTCGCTCGTCGATTTCGGCGGCGTGCTCGACGCCGCGCGCGACAAAGGCGGCTCGACGATCGTCGGCACGTTCGGCTACATGGCGCCCGAGCAGCTGCACGGTCAGGTCACGGCGGCGACCGATCTCTACGCGCTCGGCGCGACGATCGTCGCGCTCGCCGGCGGCATCGAG
This sequence comes from Kofleriaceae bacterium, assembly GCA_036490255.1. GTDB lineage: Bacteria > Myxococcota_A > Polyangia > Haliangiales > Haliangiaceae > JABFXX01. Next base: position 8,303 of record DASXEF010000127.1, on the reverse strand, counting down.
CCCGAAGACGTCCCGCGCAAAGGCCTGCGCATGGATCTCGACAAGCACCTGCGCTCGCTCGATCCCGGCTTGCGCGCGGCGCTGTCGGCGATGACCGATCCGGATCCCGACGCGCGGCCGCAACGCGCGCGCGACGTGGTCGCGCTGCTCGCGAAAGCGAAGCCGGCAAAAACGAGCCGCGCACTCGTCGCGCCGCAGCAGCGCGAGCTCGCCCGCCGCCAGCTGTTCGGCGACATTCAGGAGCCGATTGGCACGTTGCTGCGCATCGCCGTGCTCGGCATCGGCGCGAGCGGCTGGGTCGGCATGGCGGGCATCCGGCTGTCGCTCGCCGTGCTCACCGGGATCGTGGCCGTGTTCGGATTTCCGGCGCGCAAGCGCGTCACGCACGTCGGCCGCGAGCTCGACTCGATGCTCGCCGAAGGTCAGAGCGGCTTCACCGACATGATGAAGGGCGCGATGGCGCGGCGATGATCGTCGTGCGCGAAGCCAGCGAAGCCGACTTGCCGGCGATCCTCGCGATCTACGCGCAGCCCGAGCTCGATGCCGGCGACGTGCTGTCACTCGACGACGCGCGCGACCGGCTCGCGCGCTTCGCGCGCTATCCCGACTACAAGCTCTACGTCGCGCTCGACGCCGGCGCGATCGTCGGCACGTACGCGCTGCTCGTGATGGACAACCTGCTCCATCACGGCGCGCCGTCGGGCGTGGTCGAAGATGTCGGCGTCGCGCCCGATCTGCACGGCCGCGGCATCGGCAAGGCGATGATGCAGCACGCGATGCAGCGGTGTCGCGAACGCGGCTGCTACAAGCTGGCGCTGAGCAGCAACGCGAAGCGATCGAACGCACACGCGTTCTACGCGTCGCTCGGTTTCGAGCAACACGGCGTGAGCTTCCACGTTACGCTTTGACCATGCGGTGGTTGGTAGTGGCGGTGATGTTCGTCGAGCCGGCGGCGATCTCGTGCGGAACCTGCAACGAAGTCTGCTTCGACACGACTGCGATCTCGGTCGCGATCGACACGAGCACACTCGGCGGCGATACGATCACCGAGTGCAAGAACGGTCATTGCGCGACCGGCGTGCTCGTAGCAGGTAGCGCGACCGCAGAGCTTCAGGGTGCGTTCTTCGTCGACGCGAGCCTGCAACCGACGACCCTCGAGCTCGGGTTCATTGGCCCGTGTCCGTGCAACGACGGCGATGTGTACAGCGTCAACATCACGACGCCGGTGGGCGTGCCTGTGCTCGCGCGATCCGGTAACGCGACCTACGAGCACCAGTCCGATTGCGGCGACGGCTGCAGTATCGCGACGCTGAGCTTCTAGCTCAGGCCGGAACCCACTGCGCCGGCACGAGCTGCCACCGACCGTCCTGCATCTGCTCCCAGTGCGACGGCACGAACTGCATCGCCGGCCTCTCCGGCACCCAGCCACCGTCCGTCCACACCCAGTCACCTTGCGTTTGCGTCCAGTATCCCGGTTGCCACACGTAGCCCTCACGCGGTGGGGGCGCGTAGACCACGCGCGGCGGCGGCGGTTGCACCGCGCTGATGATCACCGCGGTGACTAGAGCCGCTTCGAACAAGCCGATTCCGGGACCACGCACGAAACATCCGGTCGTGCTCAGGCTCAATGTTAAGGCGAAGACCAGCGCGCGGTTCATGTTGCGGCCCAGCGTAGCAAGACTCACGCCGCGCGAAGCGTCAGCACCGCGACTTCAGCGGCGGTGCCTTCGCCGGCGCGGCGTTGCACGCCGGAGAAACCGATGCCCGGTGTTACGTAAAGTTTCGCGCGCTCGTCGAGGCCGTACATACCGCGCCGATAGTTGAGCCCGACCTTCTTCATCACGCGATCGGTGATCCCTTTGATGTAGATCTGGCCGCCGTGCGTGTGGCCCGACAGGATCAGATCGGCGCCGCGCTTCGCGATGTCGGGACCGCGATCGGGTGCATGGCAAAGCACGATGCGCGTGCCTTTCGCCGGCACGCCCGCGAACGATGCATCGAGATCGTCGTGGCGCGTGACCGGGTCGTCGACGCCGATCACCGCGAGCGGTGCGCCGCGCACGTCGGCGACGGTCGCGCGATTGCGCAGCACCTCGTAGCCGTTGTGCTCGAGCGCGCGCGTCACGCCGGCGCCCCACGTGAAGTAGTCGTGGTTGCCGAGCACCGCGAGCACACGAGGTGCGCGGAGCCCTGCGAGCTGCGTCGTCGCGAGCTCGGCTTCGTGCCGGCGCCAGCCGACGTAGTCGCCGGTCAGCACGATCACGTCGGGGCGAGCGGCGTTCGCAACATCGATCGCGGCGCGAATGTGCGACTCCGGCGTGAGGTGGCCGACGTGAATGTCGGAGAGCTGCGCGATCCGCACGCCGTCGTGACGCGGATCCAAGCGCTCGATCAGCACGTCGTGGTGCACGACGCGAGGCGGGACTGGCATGAGGCCCACTGTGGGCACCGTTCGCTGCGATGTCGAGTTGGCGTTGCGCGCTCCGCGCGGGGGTGCCAGCATTGGGAGTCGCATGGCCGCGTTAGACGTTCGCGTCGCCTGCCCGTTCTGCGGGGCCCCGATTCACCCGGTCGCCGGCCGTTGCAAGCACTGCAAGCAGGACTTGAACGTGTCCCGCGCGACGCGCCCGTCCGCGCAGGCGCCACTGCCGGCGCTCAACGGCAACGGCAACGCGCACTACGGAAACGGTCACGCGAACATCGCCGCGACGTACATCAACCCGATGGCCGCCGCGGTGCCCGCGCTCGATCCGGGCGGCGGGTCGATCTTGCCGCCCCGACCAACCGGTCGGTCGGTCGCGGTTGCAGGCGGCTCGCCGCTGCGCAGCTGGCCGGTCGTCGTGATCGGCGTCGCCGCCGTCGCGATCATCGCCGCGGTCGCGATCATGGTCTGGCCGCCTTCGAAGCCGAATCGCGCGGCGCACGACCCACACGAGCTCCAGCCGCCGCCGGCGCCGGAGCGCATGGATTCCGATCCGTTGCCGGATCCGAGCACGCAGCAACACAGCCAGGCCGAGCCACCCGCGCCGCGGCACACGCCCGATCCGTTGCCGGTGCAGCCGGCGCCGCGCAACATCGATCCGCAAGATCCGTTCGGCAGCTCGCCGGGTGGGCTCAGCGGCTTGTCGCCGCTCAACGGCATCGCCGGTGCCGACATGATGATGGCGGTGATGGGCCACGCGTGCGCGCGACTCAAGTCGTGCCCCGATGCCGACGAGTCCGTGCGAGACATGTGCGACATGTTCTCGTCGTATTCGCGGACGGCCAAGGCGCCCGATTGCGACGCCGCCAGGCAGTGTCTCGAGATGATCGACAAGCTCGATTGCTCGGCGGCGGCGACGCCCGCGGCCTTGATGACGACGATCCCGTCGTGCCTCAAGGCCGAGACGAGCTGCTAGATTTCGCGGGTGAGCTTCGTCCCGTTCGAGATCATTCGCGACCCCGCCGCGATGCGTGCACGCGCCGAAGATCTGCGCCGCGACGGCCGCAAGATCGCCGTCGTGCCGACGATGGGCGCTCTCCACGACGGGCATCTGGCGCTGCTGCGTGCCGCGCGCGCGAAGTGCGACGTGCTGATCCTGACGATCTTCGTCAACCCGACGCAGTTCGGCCCGAACGAAGACCTCGCGAAGTATCCGCGCGACGAAGCCGGCGATCTCGCGAAGGCGCGCGCGTGTGGACCCGAGGCGGAGCCGGGTGGGCTTGCCCCGACCGGCGGGCCGAATGTGGAGCCGGGCGGGCTTGCCCCGACCGGCGGGATCGACCTTGCGTTCTGCCCCGACGCGAGCGCGATGTATCCGGCCGGCGCGCAGACCTTCGTCGAGGTTCGCGAGCTCCAGCAGCCGCTGTGCGGCGCGCGGCGTCCCGGCCACTTCGCCGGCGTCGCGACGATCGTGACGAAGCTGTTCCATCTCACGAAGCCGCACGTCGCGGTGTTTGGCGAGAAGGACTACCAGCAGCTCGCGATCATCCGCCGCATGGTGCGCGACCTCGACTTCGACATCGAGATCGCGTCGGTGCCGATCGTCCGCGAACCGGACGGTCTCGCGATGTCGTCGCGCAACGCGTACCTGTCGGCCGAGCAACGCCGCAGCGCGCTCGCGTTGTCGCGAGGGCTCGCCGCCGCCGAGGCCGCGGTGAAATCGGGCGAGCGCGACGCCCAAAAGCTCGTCGCGATCGCGCGTGCGCCGCTCGAAGCCGCGCAGCTGCGCATCGACTACGCCGAGCTACGCGACGCCGTCGAGCTCACCGACGTCACGACGCTCGCGAAGCCCGGCGTGCTCGCGCTCGCGGCGTTCGTCGGCGCGACACGGCTGATCGATAACCGCGTGCTCGCGCCGTAAAGTTCGCTCGGAGCCGGCGGTACGACCACACGAGCGATCGTGAGCGCGAACTTCAGTTCCACGGCACCTAGGCAATCGCGACCGCGAGCTTCGTCGGCGTGCCGATCGCCGCGACTAGCACGCGCAGCTTGGCGTGAAACGCGGCGTTGGTGAACGCTTCCTGCGGCACGTTCGTGCTCTTGAACTGCGAGTCGAACACGAGCTTGCCGGGCAGCTCGTCGGTCTCGGCGAGCAGCGTCGCGCCGTCCCATTCGAGGTGCCAGCCGACAAGTGCGCGCTCGATCCGATCGCGATCGGGTGTAGCCGCGAGCTCGACGTTGACGACAAGCCGGCCGGCATCGCGCGGCTCGGCGAGCAACTCGCAGTAGCGCTCGACGTCGAAGCCGCCGAGCGCGCGTAGCGCGGCGAGCTCGCGAGCGGCGAAGCGGCGCTGCAACATCGACGGCAACGCGATCGCGATCACGAGCGCGAGCATCGCGAACGGTGCCGCGACGGCGATCTCGGTGTAGCCGTTGCCGGGTCCGAACATCGCGAACAACGCGCCCGGAATCGCGACGCAGATCGCGATCGCGGTCCAGATCGCGGCTCCCATGCGCCGCGCTTCGCCGAGCGATTCGATCATCAGCTCGCGCCGCTCGCGTTTGCCGAGCTCGCGTTTCGCCGTGGCGCGCGCGATGTCGTTCATCGGTCGACGTCCCACGCAGACGTCGTGCCCGTGATCACGACCTGAAACGACGCGATCGGCGCGACCTTGCCGAGGTGAGGCAACACCCGCTGGATCACGGCCAAGAACGCGGTGTGAAACCTGGCGTTGTTGAACGTCCGGTAGATCCCCGTCCTCGCGTGATCGCAGGGATCGGTGCCGTCGATCTCCTTGCTCTCGATCACGAGCTCGTCGTCGATGCTCCACGTCACGCGGCCGACCTCGTGCCACCACGTCGGAACGGCGTCGGGAATCGCGGTGCGGGTATCGCGATCGAACGGCCGCTCGAACCGCACGCGTGCGATCAACGTGCCGCCTTGGCGATTGCTGCGTAGCGCTTGCAAGTACGACTCGAGGTCGAAGCCGCGGCCGATCTGGCGCAGCTGGCTCATCCGCCGGCGCGCGATGATGACCTCGGCGAGCCGGAACATGATGAACATCGTCGTCAGCATCACGAGGGTCTCGCCGAAGATCACGAGCAGGTTGCCGGTGAGCCGGCTCGGCAGCACCACGAACCCGAGCACTGCTGGGCCGAGAAAGCCGACGATCAGCGCCGCGGTGGTCAGCCACTTGCTGCCGCCCGATTCGCCGAGCGCTTCGTCGAGCATCGCGGCTTCGTACTTGGCCTGGCGCGAACCGCGCGACGCGAGGTCGCGATCGAGCTTGGCAGCGGCGTTCGCCTGCTCGGCGCGATGCCGCCGGGCCGCCTTCTGAATGTCCCGCTCGCTCACGCGCCGTGTATATCAGGCCGCGCGTTCGCGATCTCGACGCGCAGCGACGCGATCGGCCCGAGCTGCGGTAGCACGCGCCGCACGATCGCGAGAAACGCGCCGTGAAGCCGCGCGTTGCTGTATTCGATCCCGCGCCGGCCGTTCCAGCGGCCGTTGATCGCATCGCTCCTGATCACGAGCGTGTCGCCGTCCCAGCGCGCGTTCGCGGGCAGCGCAGGTTTGGTCGCGCCGGCAAAGCTCACGCGAGCGATCACGAATGCGATGTCGCGCTGCACGCGCAGCGCCGCGAGATACGGCTCGAGCTCGAAGCCGTGACCGAGGCGGCGCAGCTCGCGCATGCGGCGGTTCGCGAGCAGCCGCACGGCCAGCCGATACGACACGAGCGGGATCACGACGCACGCGACTCCCGCGATCGCCGTCGTCGCCGCCGAGTCGGGCAACGCGACGAGCGCGATCGCGATCGGCGCCGCGACGCCGGCCATCGCTGCCGCGCCCGCGATCGCCGAGCCGCCGGCCGCTTCGCCGAGCGCGCGCTCCGCCATCGGGATGCGATCCTTCACGCGGCGTGTATATCAGGCCGCGCGAGCGATCGTCGCGAGCTTTGCCGCGAGGCCGTGGCGGTAGAACCGGCGCAGCTCGCCGAGCATGTCGGGAATGCGCCGCGGCGCGACGAACGTCTGCTCGAGCCACGCGGCATAGCGATGCGCGTTGTCGTTCGCGGCGCGATAGCGATCGCACTCGTCACCGTCGAGGTCGCGCTCGTAGCACGGCTCGCCGAACAGGCGCTCGCGAAGTCGCGCCGACACGCGTGGCTCCGGCTCGCAGACGAGCAAGCACGTGACGTACTTGTCGACCTCGGCCTGGAGCTCGAGCTCGAGCTGCGTGACCGGCCGTTCGGCGCGCGCGCACCACACGGCATAGATGAAGTGACTGACGCCTTCGATCGCGAGCAAGAAGTCGCCGAGGTTGTGATCGCCGAGCCGGCGGCCCGGATCGTGCTCGATCAGATTTGCGATCGCCGCCGGATCGACAAACAGCGCGATCGACATCTCGCCCGCCTGTTCGCACACGAGCAATTGCTCGCGCGGCCGGCGCTCGGGTGCGAACGCGTCGCGTGCGGCTTCGTCGATCACGAAGTCGTCGACGTTGGCGCCGGTGTCGACGCGATACAGCGCTTCGAGGCCGCGCTGGACGCGCGCTAGCACGGCGCCTTCGAGCCGTTGCCGTCGACGAGCACGCCGACCGCACGCAGCTTCTTCTCGATCCACGCGTCGCGCGTGCGCAGCCAGATCTCGTAGAGCCGCGTGACGTCGCTCGTCGCGAAGTCGCTGCGCTTGCGGATCTCGGCGATCACGTCGACGAAGCTCGGAAACTTCTCGGCGAGCTCGCCGTAGATTTCGGTCAGCGAGTGATGGCCGCCGAGCGAGCGCGCGAGCTGCGCGTAGGCGCTCTGGCCGATCCCGACGTAGTAATCGACGTCGACCAGCGACCGCGTCAGCGACTCGGCGAAGAACCCGGCGACATAGAGCGACGTGTCGCCCACCTGCTTGAGCGTTCGCACACGCTCGCCCGGATCGGTCGGCGGCGAAGCGAGCTTCATGCCGAGCGGTTCGTCGGTCAGGCGCGCCCGGGTCATCTCGCCCAACAAGCCGACCAAGTACCAGCTCGCCGGCTCGGAGGCCGTCACGTCGACCGCTACGAGAGCGTCGGCGACGACCTCGTGGAAGTACTCGTCCACCGAAGTTGCCAACGTTACGTCCATGATTAGAGTTTCGACCGGTCTGCGCGCGAGACAAGTTCCGCGGCGATTCCTGGTCGTTGCGCACGCTCCCGCCGAGCCGGGAGTGGCGCCAGGAAGTGTCTGGCAAACACTTTCAAACTAGTGCCGACATTCGGAGCGAAATCGACTCGATAGGGCTTGCGCGTGGGTGCAGCAAGCCTTACGACCGGTGCCGTTAGCAGTCGTAACTCGTGAGTGCTAACAAAATTTCTGGTTCACCGAGGAGAAACAGCACATGAACGTCCGTCCACTGGCCGATCGCATCTTGGTTCGCCGCGTCGAGGAGGTCGAAAAGACCCGCGGCGGCATCATCATTCCCGACTCTGCGAAAGAGCGCCCGCTCGAGGGCAAGGTCATCGCCGTCGGCGCCGGTAAGCGGCTCGAGGACGGCACGCTCGTGAAGCTCGACGTCAAAGCGGGCGACCGGATCCTCTTCGGCAAGTACGCCGGAACCGAAATCAAAGTCGACGGCCTCGACCACATGATCGTGCGCGAGGACGAAGTCCTCGGCGTCATCGAGAGCTAAGGGAGAATCGAAATGGCTGCCAAGGACATTATTTTTGACGAGAAGGCTCGCGCGCGCGTCCTCACGGGCGTCGACACGCTGGCGAATGCAGTGAAGGTCACGCTCGGCCCACGCGGTCGTAACGTCGTGATCGAGAAGTCGTGGGGCGCTCCCACGGTCACCAAGGACGGCGTCACCGTCGCCAAGGAGATCGAGCTCGAGAACAAGTTCGAGAACATGG
>DASXEF010000071.1:0-8593 GCA_036490255.1 Kofleriaceae bacterium | reverse complement strand
GTGCTGCTCGAAGAAGTCGAAGAAGCTGGTCTCGCGAGGCAAGAACCGACCGAACATACAGAAGCTCGTAACACGGTCGCGATCATTTCGTCACGGGCTCGAACCTGCCATCGCGCAGGAACGCGACGATCAGTGCGCGCGCGTGGGGCGAGTTCATGATCCACGTGTGTGTCGCGTCGATCTCGGCGAACGCTGCCATGCCGTCGAGCTTGGTCTCGTCGACGGCGACCGTCCCATCGTTGCGCACATCCGCGGCGAATCGACGCCCGACCGTCCAGCTCGTCGGGTTGATCAGCGCGAGGCTGCGCGTGCCGGCGATCACGGCGAACGGCGCGGGCGGCGCCGGCCAGCTGCTCGCATCGGCGAGCTCGCGCGCGGCGGGCCCGAAGAACCAATTGAACAGCGGATTGCGCACGAGCCCGGCCGCGATCCGGCTGCCGCGATTCGGCGGCGCGAGCATCACGATGCGCTGCCACTGCAACCGCGGATCGCGCAGGTGGCGCACGACGATGCCGCCCATCGAATGCGTGACCGCGTTGATCGGCCGACCGGCCGCGGCGTCGACGAGCAAATCGGTGAGCGAATCGGCGAGGTACTGCAGCGAATGCTGGCGCGACGGATACGTGTGCGACCACGTGTCGAAGCCTTCACCGCGCAGATACGCGCCGAGCTTCTCCATCGAGCCACGGCCACGCGCGAGGCCGTGCAGCAAGACGACGAACGGCTTGTCATTCGCCGTCATGATTCGTCGCTTTCGCGTCCCGCCTATCGAGCGCGTCGTCGAGATCCGCGTCGCGCCGCGCGTGCATCGACTCGCGCCTCTCGCCGGGAAACAGCGGCACGACATCGGGCGGCTTGATCGCATCGACGGTCGCGATCACTTCTGTAACGAGCTGGGCGCGCTCGCCGCGTAGCTGCGCGACCTCGCGGCGAAACCGCAGGCGACGGAACAACACGCCGAGCCCGCGGCGCACGAGCCGCACGCGATCGAGTACGCGCAACGTCGCCCAGCCCGACAGCGGCAGCACGATCGCGGCGCCGAGCGCCCACCACACGCCGCGCTTCCACCACAGCACGGCGATCGCAGCCGAGTACGCGAGCAAGACGATCGCGAGCCCGACGACGAGCTTCGTCGTCGCGATCACGTCTTTGCGCGGCGACAGATGGCCGCCGAACCGCGACAGCAACAGCGGCGGCACGTGCAACGGCGCGCCGGGGATCGTCAGCGGCAACCAGAATGCGACGAGCACGAAGTGGCGGATCACGCGGGCGAGCACTTCGAGCTTTGACAGATCGCGCGCGAGCTCGCGATCCGTCACGCCGAGCTCGTCGAGCTTGTCCTGATACGCGCGCACGCGAGTCATCAGCGAGAGCACCCGCGGATCGCTCGCGACCGCGGCGTAGTACGCGTTGAAGCGCCTCGCGAGCTCGACGCGATCTTCGATCGAGATTTCCTGAGGCTGATAGAGCCGGCGCACGACATCGAGCGCGCGCACGGTCTCCCAATCGGGCGCGTTGACGGTGAGCCGGCGCAAGCTCGCGCCGATCTCGTCGGTGATCGTTCGTGCTTCGTCGGGCACATCGGCGATCGCCGGCGTGATCGTGAGCGGCGAGCCGTATTGCACGAGCACGCGGCTGCGAAACCGCTTCGGATGGATGAACGTCAGCCCGCACGGCACGATCGCGATGTCGCGGCTCGCGCGATGTGCGCCGCCGAGCGCGAGCCGCGCAGCGCCGGTCTTGAGCCGCGCGAGCTGCGATTCGTCGTGCGACAAGCCTTCGGGGAAGATGCCGATCGCGTCGCCGCGGCCGAGCACGTCGAACATCGCGGCGAACGCGGCTTGGTTATCGGCGCCGGCCGCGTGATCGTCGCGGCGCATGATCGGCACCGCGCCGAGCCCGCGCAACAGCCGGCGCATGATGCGGCCTTTGAATAACGTGTCCTTCGCCGCGAAGTGAACGCGGCGGCCGCAGGTCGTGATGATCAACACCGGATCGATCAGCGAGTTCGGGTGATTGCCGACGAAGATCACGGCACCGTCGGCCGGCACGTGCTCGAGCCCGACGACCTCGATCTGGCGAAAGAACACGCGCGTCGCGACGCGCAACAGCCAGGCGAGTACGCGGTACGCCATCAGGCTGGGTGGAATTGTAAGCCCGCGGCGCGCAATCGCTCGAGCAACGGTGCGGCCATCGCGACCGAAGGCGTGGTCACGCCGCCGGGCGAGTCGAGCTTGTCGAACGCGAGGCATAGCGCCGATTCGCCGAGCATCTTCATCGTCGAGCCGTAGCCGGGATCGCCGTGCGGATCGGCCGCGACGTAGACGAGCACGTCGTCGCCGCGCTTCGCGATGAAGCGCGTCTTCCAGTGACCGTGCGTGCGCGTTTGCTCGTCGGGACCTTCGCCGGGTTGCGGCGCGCGTTTCGCGAGCTGACCGCGCAGCAGCGGACGCTTCAACGCGAACGCGAACGCGGCGAGCGCGCCGGTCGTCGCGACCGCGCGAACCAAGCCGGCGGCGTTGCCGGGCGCACTCATCGCCTCCATGTAGACGAAGTCATCGCCCCACGGAAATCCAGCGAGCGCGTGCGAGCGGCGCACGACGCGCGAGTTCGTATCGGCCATCACGAACGGCGAGACGAACATCTTCAGCTCGGCGTTCCAGCTGATCGAGCGCACGTCGGGCGAGTGCGGTTTCGGCGTCGCCGGATCGGGATCGAGCGCGTACGGATTCGCGAGCAACCTGCGCAGCTCGCGATCTTCGCCGGTGAGCCGCGCGATCTCGAGCGCGCTGCCGACGGTGCCGCCCGAAACACCGCCGCTGATCTCGCCGTACAGCGCGGTGACGTGCTGCGCCGGCGTGCCGAATCGCTTCGCGAATTCTTGCTGCGCCGCCCACGTGCCGATATCGCTCGGGATCGAATCGAAGCCGCACGCGTGCACGATGTGCGCGCCGGTCTGCTTTGCTCGCGCGTCGTGCGCGTCGATCATCGCGCGCATGAAGTTGACCTCGCCGGTGAGGTCGCAATAGTGCGTGCCCGCGGCCGCGCAGGCGGCAACGACCTCGGCGCCGAATTTCGCGTACGGCCCAGCGGTCGTGCAGATCACGCGCGTGCGATGCGCGACCTCGCCCATCGCGGCGGCGTCGAGCGCGTCTGCGACGATCACCGGCACACCGCCGTTCGCGCGCGACACCGCGTCGAGCTTGTCGCGGTTTCGCCCGACGAGCGCCCACTTCAACGGCCGGCCCGCGTGCGCCGCGAGATAGCCCGCGACGAGCCCACCGGTGAACCCGGTCGCGCCGAGCAAGACGAGATCAAATTCGCGCGAGGGCATGCGCGCATCGTAGGCTATGATCGGACGTGTCGCCGTTCGTCGAGCACCTGATCGCGCGCCTGCCGACACGCGACACGCGCCCACCCGACGATGGCCGGCGCCGTGCGGGAGTCGCTGCGGTGATCCACGACGATCCGACGGGCCCGCGCGTCTTGATGATGAAGCGCATCGAGCGCGTCGGCGATCCGTGGAGCGGGCACATCTCGCTGCCGGGCGGCGGTTATCAAGCGGGCGACGGCGATCTCAAAGCGACCGCGATCCGCGAGACCGCCGAAGAATTGGGCGTCGAGCTCGGCATCGAGCCGCGCGTGCGTTACGTCGGACCCTTACCGATGCTGTCGCCGCTGACCGGCGGCCCGAACGGCGTCGAGGTCACGCCGTTCGTGTTCGCGAGCGCGGAGCTACTCGCGACAAATCCAGGTCCCGAAGCGGTGTCGGCGTTCTGGCTGCCGCTCGAGCTCGCCGCATCGGGCAAGCTCGACGCCGAGTACACGTATCCCGGCACGGCACGCACGTTCCCGAGCTGGAGCTACGAAGGCCACACGATCTGGGGCCTCACCTGGCGGATCCTCGGCGATTTGCTCGCGATCGGCCGCGCCGCTTAGGCGGCTCGTCTTCGAACAGCATCCGCGGCTCGAGCGCATCGGCGCCGATCGCGCGCACGAGTGCGTCGAGCGCGTGCACGATCGCGTCGCGCTCGGTCGGCGACAGCTTCGAGACGCCGTCGGTGATGCGCGTCTGCACGAGCGTCGGCGTCGCGCGTACGACCCGCTCGCCCGCGGGTGCGAGCCGCAGCTCGAACTTGCGCGCATCGTCGGGAGAGCGCACGCGCGCGACGAGCTTCTTGGCGACGAGCTTCGCGACGACGCTCGACACCGAGCTCGCGTCGGTGAGCGTGCGGCCGGCGAGCGCGGCGAGCGACTTCGCCGGCGAGGCCGCGAGCGAGTGCAGGACGAACAGCTGCGCCGCCGACAAGTCGTGCGTCGAGACGGCATCGCGCTCGGCGATTCGCAGGAATCGCACGATCCTGCGCAGCGACTGCATGATCGCGGCGCTATCGTCCACGCCCCCCATCGTACTCGTACTCGTACTCGTGCTCGTACTCGACCGATGAGAATTTGCGCGGTCGCGATCGAACGACGACAAGCCACGGTGCCAGGTCGCGAGACCGTAGCGGGCGGCGTTGTCGTGGTAGCGCGCTCGTGCGGCGGCGTCGACGACGTTCGAGCGCGCTAGACGGCGGATCGAGTACGATTTTTAGAACAGGACCCCGCGTGCAGCCCGCGCGATCGAACGACGACAAGCCACGGCACCAGGTCGCGTGGCCGTAGCCTCGCGAACGATCGCGCGGCGATCGCGAAGCTGCGCCCCGACGACGAGGCAGGCTGCGGGAGAAACGCCGCGGCGATGTCGTGGTCGCGAGCTCGTGCGGCGTCGTCGACGTCGACGTTCGAGATCGCTAGACCGCGGATCGAGTACGAGTACGAGTACGAGTACGAGTACGATTTTTAGAACACGACCCCCGCGATCGAACGACGACAAGCCACGCTCGCGAACGATCGCGGCGGTGTCGTGGTCGCGAGCTCGTGCGACCGCTAGACCGCGGATCGAGTACGAGTACGAGTACGATTTTAGAACACGACCGGGAAGAACCCGCGCGCAGGGCGAGCGTACAAGTAGCCCTGGATCAGCTCGATGCCGACGTCGATACACGCCTGCTTTTCCGCCGGGGTCTCGACACCTTCGGCGACGACGCGACCGCCGAGCTCGCGACACAAGCTCGCGATCGCTGCGACGATGCGCCGCTTCTTGTCGTGCTGATCGAGATCGCGGATCAGCGACATGTCGAGCTTGACGATATCGGGCTCGAGCGTGGCGAGCGCGCCGAGCGCGGCGTAACCCGCACCCAGATCGTCGACCGCGATGCGATAGCCGAGCCGCCGCAACATCGCGACGCGCGTCGCGCCGGCCGCGGGATCGATGCCGGTGCGTTCGGTGATCTCGAGCACCACGCGCGGCGCGAATTGCGCGAGCTTCGAATTCGCGCTGAACAGCTCCTCGTCGTTGAGCTCGAGGCCGTGCACGTTGACGAACAGGTTGACGCCTTCGGGCAGCTGCGGCGCGGCGCGCGCGACCGCGTCGCGAACGGTGCGGCCGAGCAACTGGACCTTATCGAGGCGCTCGGCGGTGGAGATGAAAATATCCGGCCGGCGCAGCGAGTCCTCGTCGGTGCGCAGGAGTGCTTCGTACGCGAAGATCGTCTGATTCGCGACGTCGACGATCGGTTGGAACGCCATCCACGACCGCGCGACCGCGTTCGCGAACCGATTCTCGAGGCTGCCGATCTCGCGCGTCTCGCCGAACAACTCGCGCGCCCACGATTCGGCGCGGCGACGCATCCGCTGCACGCCGTGACGGCGCGCGGCCCGCGCGACCTGCGACGCGAGCGATTCGTGATCGAACGGCTTCGCGATGTACGAGACCGCGCCGTAGTCGATCGCGCGCACGGCGCCATCGAGCGACGGATCGCCGGTCATGAGCAGGACCGGTAGGTCGTCGTCTTTTTCGCGCAGCGTGCGGACTAGCTCGAAGCCGTCCATCTCCGGCATGTTGACGTCGGACAGCACGCAATCGAACGGCACGCTTGCCGCTTCGGCTGCTTGCACCGCGTGCTTGCCGCTCTCGCACGTCGTGACTTGCCAGCCCTCGTGGCTCAAGATCCGCGCGCAGACCCGGCGGATTGCCGCGTCATCGTCGGCAACGAGCACTCGTCCGAGATGCTGTTTCGTCCCGCCGCCGATGTCAGCCACGGTTACGTCGTCCTGGCTCGAGAAGCCAGTTTGATGTCGAGCGCCGAACGAATTTGATCTTCGTTCCACGGCTTCAAGAAATAGCGATGCACGGCGCCTTCGTTGACCGCGCGTACGGCGATCTCGAGATCGCGATTCGCGGTGACGAGAAAACGAACCATGTCCGGATAAAGCAACTTGACGTGATTGAGCAGGTCGAGACCGTCGCTCTCCGCGCCCATCGAGTAATCCGAAACGATCGCGTCGAACGTTTCCTTCTTGAGCAGATCGAGCGCCTCGCGTGGCGATGAGGCTTCGCTGCACGTGTGTTGACGGAGCGTCCTGCGCATCGCGGTGCGAATGTCAGGATCGTCGTCGCAGATGAGGATGGTCGACGCCACGTTGATAGATTACACGAAGATCAAGTTCGACCGGGCAGCCTCACGACGAAGCTGGGGCCGTCTGGACGCGCTTCGTATTCGATGCGCCCATTATGTGCTTCGGCCACGAGCCGACAGAAGTAGAGGCCCATTCCGCGTTTTCCGCCCTTGCCCTGCACGTATTTTCCGAACAGCGTCTTCCGGATGTTGTCGGGGATTTGCGGGCCGGAGTTTGTTACGGACAGCTCGACGCCGCCGTCCCACGGCTTCGCCGCGAGCGCGATCACGCCGCCTTGGTTGCAATAGCGCGCCGCGTTGCCGAACAGGTTGTGAAGCACGCGCTCGATCAAGCCGTGGTCGAAGTACGCCGTGAAGCCGGGGGCGCACTCGATGCGCAGGTCGATGCCTTGCGTGAGCGACGTCGAATGTACGCTCAGCACCGACTGCAAGACCTCGTGGACGTTGACCTCTTGCAGCATCGGCTTGACCGCAGCGTCTTCGAATCGCGCGATATCGACGAAGTTTGCGACGAGGCCAGACATGCGGCGCACCGAGCGCAGCGTCGCGGCGAGCGCGTCGGCTTGATCTTTGTCGGTCACCAACGTCTCGATCAAGTACGTCAGGTTGTTCGTCGCGACGGCGAGGCCGTTGTTGAGATCGTGTGCGAGCAGCGCGGTCGCTTCGGTGCCGTAGACCAAGCGGCGCTCGGCGGCTTCCTTTTCGACCCGCACTTGCACGTACGCCTGTTGATTGCGGATCGCACTCGCGATCCGGCGCCGTAGCTCGGCCATGCCGATCGGCTTGACGATGAAATCGTCGGCGCCCGCTTCGAATGCGCCGGCGCGGCGATCCTCTTCGTCGTAGCCGGTGAGCACGATGACGTGCAGCGCGGCCTTGTGAGCTTGTTTGAGCTCGCGAATGACCGTGAGACCACCGACATCGGGAAGCTCGAGATCGACGAGCGCGACGTCTGGCGACTGCGCTTCGGCGAGCTCGATCGCGGTCGTGCCGTCGTTGGCGGAGAGCACTTGATAGCCAACGTGCTTCAACGCGTGTGTCATCTGCCGGCACATCGCGACATCGTCATCGACGACGAGCACGCGTACCTCGCTGGGGTGCACCGTCGGCTCGCTACCCTCCAACGACATCAATGATGGTACTATCAGAGCGCCCATTCCGATGGAAGGCGATGGCGGTTAGCGAAGCTCGAGGTACGGATCCACGTCGCGTCGCCGATGCTTTGCTCGCCGCAGCCGTCCGGGCATCCGCGGACGCGATGTACATCGAGCCGCGCGCCGACAACGAAGATGCGTACAGCGTCATCGTCGAGCGCGACAACACCATGATCGCGCAGTGCTCGATGGATGCGATGGTCGGCGCAGCTGCGATCGCACGGCTCGCATTCATCGCGGGCTTGGATCTGACGTCACCGACGGCGACGAGCGCGATCACGCGAGTGCGCTCGGGCGATCGCGATGCCGACGTCGTGATCACGATCCGCCCAGGCAACGGCTTGCGCGCCGATCTCGTCGTGCTCAAGCGCGCACGACCGAAACGCGCGCCGACGCAACCCGGCGCGACGAACGTCGGCGAGGTGATCGGGAATTATCGGATCAACGAGCGGCTCGGCGAAGGCGGCATGGGCACCGTGTTCTCCGTCGAGCATGTTGTGCTCGGTCGGCCGTACGCGCTCAAAGTCTTGCGCTCGCCGGTGTTCGCGAAAGATCCGACCGCGAGCGCGCGGTTCTTGCGCGAGGCGCGTGCCGCGTCGCGCGTGCGTCACCCGAATATCGGCGACGTGTTCGACTTCGGCCATCTCGCCGACGGTCGGCCCTACTTCGTGATGGAGCTGCTCGAAGGCGAGAGCCTCGCCGATCGCGTCGCGCGCGAGCCGCTCGATCCGAGCGACGTGCTGTCGATCGGCCGCCAGATGGCGAGCGCGCTCGCCGCGGTGCACGATCGCGGCGTCGTCCACGCCGACGTCACGCCGTCGAACGCGCTGATCGTCGGCCACGATCCGCTGCACGTGAAGCTGATCGATTTCGGGCTCGCGGCGATCGCGGGCGAGGTCGCGTTCGACGAGCAATCCG
>DASXEF010000051.1:0-5784 GCA_036490255.1 Kofleriaceae bacterium | reverse complement strand
GGCGAGCACCGGCGCGTGGATGTTCGGTAGCTCGGGGCGCACGTCGGTCGTGTACAGCTCGTAGATCGCGTCGCCGATCGCCGCGCGATCCGAGCGGGCGATGTCGTCGAGGAACGGCGCCAGGCGGTCGCGATTTTGCGCCATCGAGCCGAAGATCGCGTGGACCTGGTCGCGGAACTGGTCGTCGCTCGCCTTGCTCCACATGTCGCGAACCTGGGCGGCTTGCGCGGCGAGCGCGTCGCGATCATCGCCGATCGCGGCACCGGCATCGACGACGATCGTCGGCCCGACGAGGTCGGGCTCGTCGGCGGCGAGCCAATACGCGATGAAGCCGCCGAGGCTGTGACCGATGATGATCGGATGGTCGAGGTGACGGTCGCGGATGTAGCGCGCGAGCTCGTCGCGCGTCGTCTTCGCGAGTGGGCCATCGATGCGCGGCTGGCCGGCAAAGCCGGCGAGCGTCAGCACGTACGTCTGGTAGTGGTCGTCGTCGAAGTGCGCGGCGACGTCGTTCCACACCGAGCCCGGGCAACCGAGGCCGGGAATGAAGATCACGGGCCGACCGTGGCCGTGCACGTCGACCGCGAACGAGGTCGGCGGCGCTTCGTCGACGCGCGTGGACGACGTGCTCGCCGCAGCGCCGCTGCTGCACGCGGCGAGCAATGCCAGGAGTGCGACGCGGATCATTGTGCTTCGAGCAGCGCTTCGAAGGCCGCCGCGAGCTTCGCGTCGAGCTGCTTGACGCGCGTGACGCCGAGCGCGACTTGAGCGCGCGGGAACGTATCGGTCTCTTCTTCGTTCGCGTGGCGTTTGATGTTCTCGGCGAGTCGGTCGAGCAGCTTGCCCCACGTATCCGACGCGATCTCGATCGAATCGAGGTCGTGGATCATGCGCTCGAGCTCGGTCGCCTCCGCGTCGTGCTGGTTCGCGAGCGGCCGCAGCTCGTCGTACATCCGCAGCTCGGGGTAGATCACGCGCATCTCGGCGCGCTCGTGGGCGAGCAGCGCCGTGCGGACCTGCGGCCACAGCTGCGTGCGCTTGTCGGGGGATTTCTTGATCGCGTCGAGCAGGGCGGCCGCTTCGCCGTGCTGCTTCGCCAGCGTCTCGAAGACGCCGGTGAGTCCGTCGATGCGAGCCTTGATCCCCTTCATCACTCCCTTGGTCTTGGCGACCGCGTGGTCCATTCGATTGCGCATGAGGTGTTCCTTGCTTAGTGGTGGTGTGCGCGGGTGCGTGCGGCCTTGCGAGCCGATGCGCGGCGCGCGGCAGGTCCGCGCGTGCGTGCGACCTGATGTGCGTGCGCCGACAGCACGCGGTGCGACGCCGCCGCATGCGGCTCGCGCTTCAACGCCTTTGCCATCGCACGGCTACGCGTCTTCGACGGTGCATGCGTGCCGCGCGCGAGCTCGCGCTTCGCTTGTTGCTTGACGCGCGCGCTCGCTTTCGGGCCCGGCTTCACCGCGATGCCGGCGCGCCGCGCTTTCGACAGCCCGATCGCGATCGCCTGCTTCGTCGAGCGCGCGCCGTGCTTGCCGTCGCGAATGTGATCCATCTCTTCGCGGATGAACTCTCCAGCGGCGGTCGACGGCGAATCGCCGGCGGCGAGCTTCGCCTTCGCGCGCTTGAGTGTCCGCGGCTCGGGCATCGCTACAATCCTCCGCGCCCGCCGGAGCCGAGATCGGCGATCGGACGATCCCTCGTGTCGGTATGCGGATGAACGTCGTCGGCTTCGTCTTCGACGTCGACTTCCTGCTCGGGCTCCGGTCCGCCTTCGGCGGCGCGTTCTTCGAGCGCCTCGATCCAGTTCTGGCCGACCTCGAACGACGCGTCGTTGTCGGGGATGTGGCGATCAGCCGCAGCCGGCGTGTGTACGCCGTACAGCTCGCCCTGATCGGGCACCGCGGCCATGCGCGCGGTCGGCGTGGTGTCCTCGTCGTCGTCGAGCTGCGCCGAGTCCGCGGCAACGTCGACATCGACATCGACATCGGCGCTCTCGGGAGCGCGCTTCGACCGGTGGTGCGCGACGCGGTCGTAGAGTGAGAGAACTTTGGAAACGAGGTGCGGTCGCATACCGAGTTACACAGCACGAGACATGCCGGTTCTCGCCCGCGCGCGCGCGCCGCGTCCGCGAACAAGCGCGCGTGCACGTGCGCACGGCGAGCGATCGCGCGACGCGTGCTACAATGTCTTCGGATGCATCGGGGCGCGCTTGTCATCGGCTTCGCCCTGGTCGCGGCTTGTCGCTCCGACGACGCGCCGACGTCGTCGCAGCCGTCGCCGTTCGCGATCATCTTGCCGGCCGCCCCCGCACCCGCTGCACCGCCGGCGCGCGTCAAACCCGCGCCGATCAAACCGCTTCGCGTCGTGATCATCAGCGAGGACGGCATGCGTCCCGACGTGCTGACCGAAGATCGCGCACCGACGCACGTCGCGTTGATGAAGCAGGGCGCGACCGCGAAGCTCGCCGAGACGATCCGCGAGAGCGACACGCTGCCGTCGCACGCGTCGATGCTCTCCGGCGTCAGCGCCGATTTGCACGGCCTGTGGTGGAACAGCTATCACGCCGATCGCGGCTACATTCACGTGCCGACGATCTTCTCGGCGGCGCATGCGGCCGGGCTATCCACCGCGATGATCGTCGGCAAGCCGAAGCTCAGGCACATCGCGATCCCCGGCACCGTCGATCACTTCGAGCGGCCGAGTTACTTGTGCGGCGGCGTGTCCAAGCGCGCGGCCGAATATTTTCTCGCGGCCAAGCCCGATCTATTGTTCGTGCACTTCTCGGATCCCGACGAGTACGGCCACTCGAACGGCTGGATGTCGAACGAGTACTTGAAGGCGGTCGAGAACAGCGACCATTGTCTCGCGACCGTGCTCGCCGCGATCGACGCGAGCGGCCTCGCCGATTCGACGCTCGTGATCGTCACCGCCGATCACGGCGGTCACGGTTTCCGTCACTCCGACGGTCACGACACGGTCGATCGCGACATTCCGTGGATCGTGCGCGGGCCGCAGATCAAACCGGGGTCGGCGCTCGACGGCACCGTCGAGACGGTCGATACCGCCGCGACAACGCTCGCCGCGCTCGGCTTGCCGGCGCTGCCGCACATGCTCGGCGCGGCGCGCTTCACGTTCGTGCGCTGAGTCAGTTGTTGTCGGGCTGCGCGTCGACGTACGTCGCGATGTGCTGCGTGAAATCCAGGTTCGGGATCGCCGTGGTGCCCATGTCGCCGCCGGACGGACCGACGATGAAGATCTGCGAGTTCGGGATATTCACCGCCTGATACGCGCCGATGTCGGTGTCCTCGTTGCCGTAGCCGGCGACGATGTCCCAGCCGAAGTCGGTGACCATGCGCTGCAGCCATACGGTCTTGTACGCCTGCGCGTTGGCGCTGTTGCTATCGTCGCCGGTGATCGTCGCGCCGGCCGGGAAGTCATCCATCGCGAGCCACTGCGCGGTTTCGGAGCGGAACTCGTTCGCGCGCGCGGTCAGATACACGACCGGATAGCCCTTCATCGCCCACGTCTGCATCAACGTGTTCCCGGCGCCCATCATCTGCGGCACGTAGGTGTCGTCGGAGAGCTGATTCAAGAACTCTTGGTTGCTCAGCGTCAGCGTGCCGTCGATATCGGCGACGACGACCTTCGAGCCCGACGGCAGCAACAAGTTGTACGACGTCGCGCACGAGCCGTCGGCTTCGAGCATCGTGTAGACCGGCGTGCCGTTCGGCGCGGTGTAACCCGTGCTCGGGAGATCGTACGAGCCGTCGTCGGCGGTCTGCGTGCGACCGATCGACAGCCAGCCCATCGCCGAATCGTAGTACCAGGCGCTCACCCATTCGCCGGGGATCACGCTGAGCTCGAGGCCCTGGTTCATGCCGGTGACGGCCTTGATGCCGTGATAGTCGACCGGTGCCGTCGACGGCGCGGCAGAATCGTCGTCGTAGATCGACGAGTACGGTCCGCCCGGATTGCCGATCGTGTCGGACGCTTCGTCTTTGTTGCGCGGATCTTTGTTCACCAGCGCGGCGTTGCCCGACATCACGAAGCCGTTCGAGGTCATGCGAAACGGCAAGTCGCCGGGTGCCGGGCAGCTCAGCGACGTCGCGTCGGAGAGCGCCGGTTGCTTCGGTGACGACGTGCACCCAGCGACGAACAACGCGATCACGAAAGCCCGCATCGGGCCGATTATCGCAAGTTCGTCACCGAAACGGTACGGTCATGTCACCCCGGAAACGCCGAATTTCATGGCGTTAGTAGCCGATCGATCGTGCTCAAGAGCTCCTTGAAGCCGAACGGCTTCACCAGCGTCGCGTTGGCGCCGGTGTCGCCCTTGATCGCTTCGGGGAGCGCCGTCATCAGGATCACGGGGATGTGCGCGAGCGCCGAGTCGGCGCGCATGCGCGCGATCATCTCCGGACCGTCCATCACCGGCATCATCAGATCGACGAGGACGAGATCGACCGGCTGCGTCTTGAGGCGCTCGAGCCCGGCCTTGCCGTTGATCGCGATCACGACGTCGTAACCGACGTCGCGCAGCAGATCGGCGGCGATGTCGGCGAGGCCGAACTCGTCGTCGACTATGAGGACCGAGCGAGTCACGTCATTCGTTGGATTGAGACACCACGGCGGTACCGGTAAGGATCTGCTCGGCGCTTTCGAACGTATCGGCGACGAGCAGGCCGCGATCGGTGATGCGGAACTCGCGAATCGCGCCGTCGTAGGCGTGATCGCGAACCTTGAGGATCGAGATCAAGCGGAACAGATGCGCACGTAGCTCGACGTGGCGCATCAGGATCAAGTTGTCGGCGAGCGCCGACACGCTCTCCATCGGCACTTCGATTCTCGGCCCGACGAGCTCGCGTAGCTCGAGCGAGAACAACGACGTCACGCCGTTGCGCGCGAGCTCGTCGGCGAGCGCCGAGAACACGGCGCGCGTGCGCTCGGGATATTCGGCGTGGTGACGAAAGCCATGCAGGCCGTCGAAGAACAGTCGCTTGATGCCGTGATCCTTGACCGCGCGCAGCACGCGATCGACGACGGCATCGAGCACGCCCTCGATCGGCGCTTCCCATAACAGGTGCAACATGCCTGCCTCGACGGCTTCGCGCAGGCCGAGCCCGATCCGCGAATCTTTGGCCAGCACCGACGCGGGCCGCTCGAAGAAGCCGATGTACAGCGACGGCTCGTGCGCGCGCGCGCCGGCCGCGAGGAACTGCAAGCCGAGCATCGTCTTGCCGCTGCCCGACGGACCGAGCACGAGCGTGTTCGAGCCGCCGGGGACGCCGCCGTGCAGCATCGCGTCGAGCCCGGCCATGCCGAACCCGCGCAGTCCGCTCACCTCCGGCATCGGCGCGGTCGCCGACAGCCCACCGAAGATCGTCTCGATCCGCGGCCGCACTTTGATCCCCGCGTTCGAGATCTCGACCGAGTGACGGCCGCGCAGCTGACTCGTGCCGCGCAGCTTGCGCACGATCGCATGACGCACCGACTGCACGCCTTGCAGCGTGTCGCCGAGCTCGATGATGCCGTCGACCATCGTGTGCTCGGAACGAAATCCGGCGGCGCGCTCGGTCGACGACAACAGCAGCATCGTGCAGCCTGTCATGCCGGTGACGGTCTGCAGCTCGTGGATGAACTTCTTGAAGTCGCGCGGCGACGGCGCGAACTCTTCGGCGGAAACCAGGCCGTCGAGCACGACGAACGACGCGTCGCGGCCGACGACCAATTGCTGGATCGCCTTGAGCAGCCCGTCGAGGCCGGTCTCTTCGAGCACCTTGAACG
>DASXEF010000028.1:0-4462 GCA_036490255.1 Kofleriaceae bacterium | reverse complement strand
TTTCGCGTGCACCGGATCGATCGGTGCCATCGCGGCCGTCAGCTGCGTGTCGATCACGCCGAGCGTGCGGCCGGCATCGCGCTCCGCGAGCGTCTCGCCGATGCACACGATCGCGCCGAGCCCGCCGTGCAGCGCTGCGTGCGCTTTCTTGGCGACATGCTCGTCGGTCTCGCCGAAATGCTGGCGCCGCTCGCTATGGCCGACGATCGTCCACGTCGCGCCGGCGTCGTGCAGGATCGGCGCGGAGACCTCGCCGGTCCACGCGCCGTGCTTTTCCCAGAACACGTCCTGCGCGCACGTGACGATCGAGCTGCCCTCGAGCCGCTTCGCGACCGCCGGGATCGCGGTGAACACCGGCGCGACGCCGATCGCCACATTCTTCACCGCGCCGAGCTGGTTCTTGAGCTCGGTCACGAGTGCCAACGCTTCGGCGATCGTCTTGTGCAGCTTCCAGTTGCCGACCACGAACGGAGTACGCATGCAGCGGTCTTATCAACAAAACGCGGTGCGTTTACGCGGCCCGATGAAGAAACGGAGCGAGGCCGTCGTTGCATGTGCGCCGCGAGGACCGAAGCCAGATTTACGCGATGCCGTCTTTGCCGCATCGCCGGCTCGCCTCGCCGCGCGCACACCGCATACTCATGGCATGTCGCGCGCGCGGGTTCCGTGGTTCGTGTGGGCATCGCTGGCGTCGGTGTCGCTGATCTTGGCGGGCACGTACTGGGACATCTCGTGGCACATGTCGATCGGCCGCGACTCGTTCTGGACGCCGGCGCACATCGCGATCCAGCTCGGCGGGATCACCGGCGGCGTCACCGGCGCGGTGCTCGTGTTCGGGACGACGTTTCGAAAAACCGCGGCGCTGCGCGACGCGAGCATCGGCGTGCTCGGGTTTCGCGGGCCGTTCGGCGCGTTCTTGGCGGCGTGGGGCGCCGCGACGATGGTCGTGTCGGCACCGTTCGACAACTGGTGGCACAACGCGTACGGCCTCGACGTCAAGATCTTGAGCCCGCCGCACATGGTGCTGACGACCGGCATCTTGGCGGTCGCGTTCGCGGGCGTGTTGCTCTGCGTCGCGACGACGAATCGCGCGACCGGCTCCGAGCGCGATCGGCTCGGCTGGTTCGTGCTGGTGCTCGGCGGCGAGATCCTGACGCTGTCGATGATCGCGATCCTCGAGGAGACGTTTCGCTCGAACCTGCATCGCGCCGACGCGTATCGCGCAGTCGCGATCGTCGTGCCGATGTCGCTCGTCGCGTTCGGCCGGGTCGGCGTGCATCGCTGGGCGTCGACGATCTTGGCGACGTTCTACACCGCGTTCATGGCGACCTGCGTGTGGCTGTTTCCGCTGTTTCCCGCCGAGCCGAAGCTGGGGCCGGTCTATCAGCACATCACGCACTTCATCCCGCTCGAGTTTCCGCTGCTGCTGATCGCGCCGGCGATCGTCCTCGATCTGCTGCGCGCGAAGCTCGCCCGGCCGCGCTGGCAGCTGGCGCCGATCTTCGGCGTCGCGTTCGTCGCGACGCTGGTCGCCGCCGAGTGGCCGTTCGCGAGCTTCATGCAGTCGTCGCTCGCCGAGAATCGCTTCTTCGGCGGCGATTACTTCGCGTACTTCATGCAACCCGAGTGGGCGATCCCGCAGCACATCTTCTTTCCCGGCGAGCATCTCGTGATCGGCCTCGTCGAAGCGGTCGTGATCGCGACGGTCACGTCGTGGCTCGGCCTCGCGCTCGGCGATGCGCTGCGCAAGGTGCGGCGATGAAGCGCGCGCTGGTGATCCTGTGCACGCTGTGCGGCGTCGCGAGCGCGCACGTCGGCAGCCCCGACGTGTTCTTCGACGGCGACGCCGGGCCGTACGAGCTGTTCGTCACCGTGCGGATGCCCAAGGTGATTCCCGGCGTCGCGCAGGTCGAGATCCGATCGTCGTCGACCGATGTCGCGTCGATCGACGTCCAGCCGCTGCGGCTCGCCGGGCCGGGCAGCGAACGGCCGCCGACCGCGGATCACGCCGAGCGCGCGAGCTCCGATCCGCAGTTCTTCACCGCGAGCTTGTGGCTGATGGAGCGCGGCTCGATGCAGGTGCGCGTGACGGCGCACGGCGCGCGCGGCGACGGCGTGCTCGGCGTGCCGGTGCCGGCGATCGCGCAGACCACGCTCGGCATGACGCCCGGTCTCGGCGGCGTGCTGCTCGTGCTGATGCTCGTGCTCGCGGTGTCGCTCGTCGCGATCGTGGTCGGCGCGAAGCGCGAAGCGACGCTCGCACCGGGCGAGCCGGCGCGGCCGCGCGGCCGCATCGCGATCGTCGTCGTGTCGGCGATGGTCGTCGGCGCGATCGTGCTCGGCCGGATGTGGTGGACCAGCGTCGCGACCGACTACGCGCAGCTCGTCTACAAGCCGTGGCCGGTCGAGCCGAAGCTCGACGGCTGCGCGCTGAGTATCACGACGCCAGACGCCTACGCCGTGCTGCCCGATCACGGCCACGACATGCACTTGTTCCTCGTGCGCATGCCCGCGCTCGATCGCATGGCGCATCTCCATCCCGAGCGCACCGCGCACACGTTCACGGAACAGCTGCCGAGCCTGCCGGCCGGTCACTACAAGGTCTACGCCGACGTCGTGCTGCGCTCGGGCTTCCCGCTGACCGGCACCGCCGAGCTCGATCTGCCGGAGCTGCATTGCGGCGCGCCGCGCGGCGACGACACCGTGTGGTCGTCGGGCGATCCGTCGCATGTCGTGTGGGATCGCCCGGCGAGCCTGCGCGCCGGCGTCGCGATGCCTCTCGCATTTCACGTCGAGCCCGCCGACGGGCTCGAGCCGTACATGGGGATGGTCGCGCACGCCGAGGTCATCAAGACCGACGGCAGCGTGTTCGCACATCTGCATCCGAGCGGCTCGGTCGCGATGCCGGCGCTCGAGCTCGCGCAGAGCTCGATGTCCGGCACGACGATGGACATGCCGATGACGATGCCAATGCAGATGAAGATGCCGCCGATCACGCCGAAATTTTCGATCCCCTTCGGGTTCCCCCGCGCCGGCGACTATCGCGTGTTCGTGCAGATCAAGCGCAACGGTGCGATCGAAACGGCGTCGTTCGATGCGCACGTCGATTCACCATGACGTGCGCGAATCGCGCCTGCGTCTATCGCGGGCGCTGAACTGCTCCCTCGAGAGCGCGCACGCGCGACGGCTGGACTCGCGGCATTCGCGCGGTTAGCTGCTGGCGCGGCCTCTGCACATAGGAGCGAGCACCATGAAGAACCAAAAGAACACCAAGAAGCGCGCCCCCGAGCTGAAGTCGATCGAGATCGGCGCACTGGAGAACGTCACCGGCGCTGGGCTGTGCAGCAGCGACTCCGGCAGCCCGCTGCCCCCGTGCACCTACGGCAAGTAAGCCGCAGCGTTCGCGCGCGTCGCTCATTCGCCGCACGGCGGGTGAGCGATTCTGCTTTCGGCGGCGGCGTTGCGATACGCTGGTTCGATGGTCCGCAGTCGAAGCATCCTGACGTGTCTCGTACTCACCGCATGCGGCGGTGACGGCGTTCGCCACATCACCGACGCGCCGCCGGGTTCCGGCAGCGACGCCGGCAGCGGCAGCGGCAGCGGGGTCAACCTCAGCACGCCCGGCATCTACGTCACGAACGCGTCGAACACGATCTCGATCTTCGCGATCGATGCGAGCGGCGATGCCGCGCCGGTGCGCGCGATCACCGGCTCGGCGACCAACTTGAGCTTGCCGATCGGCCTGCAGGTCGATCACCTGAACAACATCTACGTCGCGAATCGCTTGGCCGGCACGATCACGGTCTACGCGTCGGATGCGAACGGCAACGCGGCGCCTACGCGCACGTTGACGGCGACCAACATGGGCTCGCCCGAAGGCCTCGCGCTCGGACCGAGCGAGGACGTCTACGCGAGCACGTGCCCGAGCTGCGGCGCCGGCAACGGCGGCGACATCGGCGTGTTTCACTTTCCCGTCGGCGTCGACACCAGCGATTTCTCGATCGCCGGCGACGCGAGCTTCACCGATCCCGACGGGCTCGCGATCGACGACGCGAATAACATCATCGTCGGCAACGCGTTCGGCGGTGTCGTCGCGACGTTCGCCGCCGGCGCGACCGGCAGCGCCGCGCCGACGCGCACGTTCACGCCGGCGAGCACGAACTTGCAGGACATCGCGGTCGGCACCAACGCGATCGCGGTGACGACGCCCGGCGACGGCGTCGACATCTACGCGTTGACCGCGACCGGCGCGGCGACGCCGATCGCGACGCTGTCGTCGACGGATTTTCCGCTGAGCTATCCCGGCGGCGTGTACATCGATCGCGCGGTCACGCCCGAGGTGATCTACGTCGTCGACTACACCGGCAACGCGATCTACGCGCTGACGACGGCCGGCAGCGAGCCGAACCTATCGATCGCGAGCGTGCGCACGATCAGCGGTTCCGACACGACGCTGTCGAGC
>DASXEF010001032.1:0-1535 GCA_036490255.1 Kofleriaceae bacterium | reverse complement strand
CCGCTCACGGCCGCACCCCAGCCGGAAGTCGTGATGACGCCCGCGGCGTACGCGCTGACCCCCGACATGTTGCCGCCGCCGGAGCTCTCGTCGGTGCACGGCGGCACGTTCGGCGGCAGCCACGCCGGTGTCGTCGCGCCGACGCGCAATTTCCGCTGGGCAGCAGGCGTGCTCGGCATCGCGGCGTGTGCCGGCGCGATCACGGCCGTCGTGACGAAAGTCGGCGGCGAACCCGACGTCCGCCCGGTGCCGTGGACGCTGTTCACGACCCCGATCTTCGACGACGTCGCGCGGCCGACGACGACGACACAACCGGCACCGAAACCCGCTCCACCACCGCCGGTCGCCGTTCAGCCGCCACCGCCTGCGCCGCCGCAAGGCTCGGCCGCGATCGCGACGGCTGGCTCGGGCGCAGGTTCTGCGGCGGCGCCGGTGAAGACCGACGATGCCGCGAAACCGGTCGTGCACTCGCCGCACACGAATAGCGTCGCGGCCCCGCCGGTGATCTCGCATCGCGAACCGTCGCCGCCGTCGGAGAATTCGGGCGCGATGGGCATGCTGCGGCTCCAGCTCGACGACCGCGACGGCGATGCGTTCGCCACCGTGACGATTCAAGGTCAGAAGCGCACCGCGCCGGGCGACAAGTTCCGCCTGCTGCCGGGTCCGTACACGGCGCACGTGAAGGATCCGAAAGAGGGCACCAGCTTCAAGTGCTCGCTCACCGTCGAGCCGGGCATGACCTCGACCGTGACGATCTCGCTCAGGGACGAGAGCTGCGACGAAGAGGATCGCTGAGTCGCCAGCGGACGCCGTCGTCGACGTCGTCGAGCTCGACGCCGCGGTCGCGTAACCCGGTGCGAATCCGATCCGCGGTCGCGAAGTCCTTGCGCACCTTCGCCGCCGAGCGCAGTCCGATCAGATGCTCGATCGCGACGGCCGCGAGCTCGCCGGCGAGCAGCGCATCGGCGTCGCCGTCGGTCAGCTCGGCGATCCGCGCACGCAGCACTTTGCCCGAGCGCGGGCTGCGATCGAGCACATCGAGCACGCGGTCGATGGCTTCGATCGCCGCGAGCGCCGCACGCGCGTCGCCGGGCCCGAGCTCGCCGACGTTGAGCGCCTTGACGAGCGCGACCACCGCCGCGAGCGCGTTCGGCATGTCGAGATCGTCGTCGAGCGCCGCGTCGAAGCGAGCGAGATGCTCGGCGAGCAGACCGGCGATCGCGACCGGGCCGTCGCCCACGTTCTCGCGCAGCCGATCGTAGAGCGACTGCAGCCGCGTGACCGTCGCGCTTGCCTGCGCGAGCAGATCGAATGTGAAGTTGAGCTGATGACCGTGATGGCTCGAGATCAGCGCGAGCCGCAGCACCGCGGCCGGCACGCCGCTCGCGAAGCCTTCGGCGGCGAGCTTGACCGCGACGTCGCCCGACGGCTCGAGCAGATCGCGCACGGTGAAGAACGTGCCATCACGCTTTGCCATCTTCTTGCCGTCGACGAGCAAGTGCCGGCCGTGGATCCAGTAGCGCGCGAACGTCACG
>DASXEF010000968.1:0-6620 GCA_036490255.1 Kofleriaceae bacterium | reverse complement strand
CGCGAACCTCAGCTACACGCTCGAGCTCGTCGAGCCGCACCGCGGCCAGGAGCCGCTCGATTTCTTCCTGTTCGATCGCAAGAAGGGCCACTGCGAGTACTTCGCGTCGGCGTTCGCGATCCTCGCGCGCATCGTCGGCATCCCGACGCGCGAGGTCGACGGCTTCCTCGGCGGCGAGTGGAACGAGTATCAAGGCTACGTCGCGGTTCGCGCCGGCGACGCGCACGCGTGGGACGAAGTCTTCTTCCCGGGCTCGGGTTGGGTCACGTTCGATCCGACCCCGCCCGATCGCGACGATCCGCTCGGCCGCGGCGGCGACGGCTGGCGCGCGAAGATGTCGCGGCTGATGGACACGATGCGGTTCCAGTGGACGAAGTGGGTGATCGAGTACGACCTGGTCGCGCAGCTCGGTTTGTTCAAGGACATCGGCACGGCGTTCAAGCACGGCGCGACGCACGTGCGCGATGCGATCGTCGGCGCCGTCAAGTACTGGCCGATCGCGGCCGCGATCGCCGCTGTGACCATTGCCGTGCTCGTCTTGCGCCGGCGTCGCGCGATCGCGCTCGCCCCGAACGCATCCGGTGCTCCGCGCCGCCGGACGCAGATCGGCCGGGTTTACGACGCGGTCGGCCGCCGGCTCGCGAAGGCCGGCTTCGCGCGAAGCCCGGCACAGACGCCGCGCGAGCTCGCCGATCGCGTGCCGACGACGATCGCCGGTGACGTGCGAGAGCTCACGGAGCTGTACTACTCGGCCGAGTGGGGCGGCAAGCTGGACCCAGCGGCAGAGCGCCGCGCCGGCGAGCTCGCCGATGCGATCGCCGCGGCGTTGGATCGCCCGGCGACCGCATGACGTAACGCACGCCGCGCGCGTGCCAGAATGGCATCAGTTAGCGAAGTTGAAGCGGCGATCTACGCGTGATATCGACGGACTGCGAGGGCCTCACCTTTGCAGAAAGCCACGCCGCCGTTATGAAGCGTTTGCTGCTGATCTTCGGGCTGCTCTGCATCGCCGGTGTCGCTCATGCCCAGACGTCGGCGCTGCCCGACGGCTCGACCCTGAGCTTCGTGCGCCTCTATCTCCACGAGGGCAACAGCATGACGCTCGTGCAGCCCAAACAGCTGCCGAACTCGCTGTGGAACTACTTCAACTACGCGCACTGCGTCTGCTCGGATCCGGCACAAGCGCACACGGCCACGCCGTTCTACGAGACGACGTTCGGCTACTTGATCCAGCTCGTCGGCGTCACCAACGCGAGCGAGCTGCAGGCGCTGCAGGGCCAGACCTGGGTCGGCACCGACTGCGCCGACGCGACCGCGACGAACTCGCGCCAGCTCTACTGCCACCAGATCTCGAACGACACGGTCTCGATCGCCGACGTCAATCGGCTCAACGGCGTGACGCCGGAGATCCCGGTCTACGACATGATGGAGCCCGAGACCGGCGACGTCACCGGCAGCACGTTCGTGCCGAAATCGTGCGAGCAGCGCGTGTTCGCCGCGAACGAGTGGGTCGGCGTGATCACGATGGGCGGCAGCACGCCCGACTACTGGGTCAACCAAGAAGTCGATACCGATTCGCAACCGCCGCCGACGCCGACGAGCATCACCGCGAACGGCTCCGAGAACGGCATCGCGCTGACGTGGGCGGCGCCGTCGGGCAACGTCTCCGACATCGCGTACTACCAGGCGCTGTGCGTCGACGATCAAGGCAACGCGCCGTTCTCGAGCCCGAACGCGGCGAAGTACTCGACGCCGCGTACGCTGTGCGGTGCGACCGGCAGCGGCGCGGATCCGGTGATCACCGGCTGCTTGTTCACCGACTCGCAGAGCACGTGCGCGGCGCAACCGACCGAGTCGACCGCCGATGCCGGCGTCGACGCGCAGCAGCTCGATGCCGCGACCGGCGACGTCGTGCGCCCGCTGCCGGATATGGATGCGGGCACGACGATCGACTCGGCGATCGACACCACGCCCGACGGCGCGGTGCCGATCAACCTCTCGCCGCTGATGCAGCTCGATCCGAAGTACATCTGCGGCGAGAACGACGACGCGACGGCGACCGGGCTGCAGATCAGCGGTCTGCAGAACAACGTCAACTACACGGTCGTGTTGCTCGCGATCGACAAGTACGGCAACGCGGGCGGCGTCTACATCAACAAGGTGCTCACGCCGAAGCCGGTCACCGACTTCTGGCAAGACATCCACGACAAGGGCAGCCAGGTCGAAGGCGGGTTCTGCTTGATCGCCGAGACCTACGGCGACGACAACCCGCTCACCAACGCGCTGCGCGGCTTCCGCGATCACACGCTCGCCGACACCGTGTTCGGTCGTGCGCTCACCGACGCGTACTACGCGACGCTCGGCAAGCTCGGCCCGGTCGTGCACGGCCACATCACGCTGCGGATCTTGAGCGGCATCTTGCTCGCGCCGCTCGTCCTGTTCGCGCTGCTCTGGCACTGGCTCACCCTGCCCGGCCTCGTGATCATCGCGATCGGCCTGGCGCTGCGCCGCCGGATGATGCGCTCGCGGATGCTCGCGAAGATCGTCGCCGCGAGCACGCTCGGCATCGTGATGCTCGCCGCGCCGTCGCGCGCCAACGCGCAGTCGCCGTACTGGGAAAACCAGGCGACCGGCACGACCGAGACCAGCACCGGCTTCGCCGAGGATTTCGGCGTCGCGAAGTGGCACCTCGGGATCGGCATCGGGCCGTACACGCCGGCGATCGACTCGCAGTCGACGCAGCGCAACACCGCCGGCCAAGGTCCGTATCAAGCGATGTTCGGCGGCTACGAGATCATGCCGATGCTCACCGTCGACCGCTATCTTTGGAGCGGCTTCGGCGATCTCGGCGTCGGCCTCAGCATCTCGTACATGGGCAAGTCGGCGAACGCGTACGTCATCCCGAGCGATCCGAGCGATCCGAATCGGCCGCGCTCGCCCGGCGATACGACGGCGTTTCGCCTGATCCCGGTGCAGCTCACCGCGCTCTACCGGTTCAGCGTCCTCGACGATAATTACGGGATTCCGATCGTGCCGTACGTGCGCGGCGGCTTCGGCTACTACGTGTGGTGGTCGACGATTGACGGCCGGCTCTCGACCGACGACATGGTCAGCGGCAAGGCGCTCGGCGCCAGCGCCGGGCTCGTCGGCGCGGTCGGTATCGCGATCCGCGCCGAACGCATCGACAGCCAAGCGGCTCGCTCGATGCGGGAGAGCGGCATCCAGCACGCCGGCTTCTTCGCCGAGATCAACGCCGGCTGGATCGACGGGTTCGGCCACTCGACCAAGCTCGACGTCGGCGCCACGACGTGGTTCGCCGGTATCGAGCTCGAGTTCTAACGATATACTCGAGTGGTGCGCTGGTCGTTTGCGGTCGTGATGGCGTGCGCGTGCGGACGCGTCGGATTTCAGCCGCTCGTCGACGGCAACGTCGCGAGCAGCGGCGGTGATGGCGGCGGCGCGCCGAGCGACGGTCGATCGTCGGTCTTCATGGACGGCTCGACCGGTTCGGGTGGTTCGGGCAGTGGCTCCGCGACCGCGTGCGCCGCCGCCGTCGACGTGATGGTCGGCGCGACCACGACGAGCACGTGCGTGAGCGGCGATCACCTCAAAGGCTGCGGCCCCGTCGGCACGCAGGAGGTGATCTTCAAGTTCGTCGCGCCCGCGACGAGCGGCTACAACTTCGCCGCCTACGACCACGGCACGATGAACGTGTCGGATTCGACGGCCGAGCTCGACCCGAGCTGCGCGATGACCGAAACGTGCTCCGGCATCCTCGGGCTCACGATGAATCAGGACGACGTGCTGTACTTCATCGTCGAGTCGTCGACCGGCGGTTGCGACATGATCGACTTCACGATCACGGCATCGTAGCCGCGAGCAGCTTCGCCGCGAGCTCTGGGCGCGCGACGAGCCGTGCGACCGCGACGTCGAGACCGGCGTCGGTGATGCGTGGCTCCTCGAGCGCTCGCTCGACCGCGATGTAGTTCTTGGCGAGCCGGCGATCTTCGCGCCGGATCTCGCGCTTGCGCGCCCGCTCCTCGGCTTCGAGCCATTCCTCGGTCGGCTGCTGGATCATCACGGCCTCTTCTTGCGTGAGCCCAGACGTCAAGATCCAGTCGACGAGCGGCCCGCTGGTCTCGTCCGCGAGCTTGACGAAGTTGCGGTCGTTCGCGGTCGCCTCGACGAGGTCGTCGTTGCCGGACTCGTGGACGAGCGTCGCGATCGCGCACAGGTGGCCGTCGTAGTCTTTCCAGACGTTGAGCTCGCCCGGCGCGTAGTTGTTGTGCGGATAGATCCGCTTGCGCCGATATTGGTCGAAGCGCTTGAGGTTGACCGCCCGCTGTTTGACGAGCGCGGCCCGAAGCGCGTCGGTGTCGAGCTGGTTGGTCGCATCTTCGGCGACCGCGGATCCACTCGATGCGATGAAGACAGCGAGCATGACGGCGGCTGTTGTGCGCATTCGATGCGAACGCGCGCCGTGCTCGGCGTATTTCGATGCCCGAAAAACAAAACGGCGCCATCACCGGCGCCTCCTTCGCTCGTCAGCCTTCGCTCAGACCTTCGGGCCGCCGGCGCGAACCTCGGCCGACGCTTGACCCTCGTACTTCTTGAAGTTGTCGACGAACAACTTCGCGAGCTTCTTCGCCTGCGCGTCGTACGCGGCCTTGTCGGCCCACGTGTTGCGCGGCGTCAGCATCTCGGCCGGAACTTCCGGGCAGCTGGTCGGAACCTGCAAGCCGAAGATCGGATCCTCGGTCGTCGCGACGTTGGTCAGTGCGCCCGAGTGAATCGCGTCGACGATCGCGCGCGTGTACTTGAGCTTGATGCGCGCGCCGGTGCCGTAGGCGCCGCCCGACCAGCCGGTGTTGATGAGCCAGGTCTGCGTGTTGTGCTTCTTGAGCTTCTCGGCAAGCATCTCGGCGTACTTCGTCGGGTGCCAGACGAGGAACGGACCGCCGAAGCACGGCGAGAACGTCGGCTCCGGATCCTTCACGCCGACCTCGGTGCCCGCGACCTTCGCGGTGTAGCCCGAGATGTAGTGGTACATCGCCTGCGCCGGCGTCAGCTTCGCGACGGGCGGCAGCACGCCGAACGCGTCGGCGGTCAGGAAGATGACGTTCTTCGGGTGGCCGCCGACGGCCGGCAGCTTCGCGTTCGGGATCGTGTCGAGGATGTAGCTGCCGCGCGTGTTCTCGGTGAACGACACGTCGTTGTAGTCGACGAGGCGCGAGTACGGATCGAACTTGACGTTCTCGAGCACCGCACCGAACGCGATCGAGTTCCAGATGTCGGGCTCGTTCTCTTTCGACAGCTTGATCATCTTGGCGTAGCAACCGCCTTCGATGTTGAACAAGCCCTGATCGCTCCAGCAGTGCTCGTCGTCGCCGATGAGCAAGCGCTTCGGATCGGCCGACAGCGTGGTCTTGCCGGTGCCCGACAGGCCGAACAAGATCGACGTGTCGTTCGAGTCGCGCGCCTGCGTCGCCGAGCAGTGCATCGACAGCACGCCCTGCTTCGGCATCAGGTAGTTCATGATCGTGAACACACCCTTTTTCATCTCGCCGGCGTAGTCGGAGCCGAGGATCACGAACTCGCGGCGGCCGAGCGAC
Organism: Kofleriaceae bacterium; assembly: GCA_036490255.1. Taxonomy (GTDB): domain Bacteria; phylum Myxococcota_A; class Polyangia; order Haliangiales; family Haliangiaceae; genus JABFXX01. Next base: position 1,008 of record DASXEF010000968.1, on the reverse strand, counting down.
AGATCGATCGACGTCGCCGACGTCATGCCCGTCGTGTGCTTGTTCGCGGGAAACGCGCCGGCGTTGTAGATGACGTAGTCGGGCTCGCCGAAGTGCTCGAGCTCGGCATCGGTCGGCCGGATCAGCATGTTGTGCATGAACAGCGCGTGATACGCGCGCGACGTGATCACGCGGATCTTGAGCCGATACTTCGGATCCCAGCCGGCAAACGCATCGACGACGAACAGGCGCTCGCGCGTGTTCAAGTAATCGATCGCGCGCTCGCGATTGATCGTGAAGCTCTGGGCATCGAGCTTGATGTTGACGTTGCCCCACCACACGTCGTCGTGGCTCTCCGGCTCGTCGACGACGCGCTTGTCGGTCGGGCTGCGGCCGGTCTTCTTGCCGGAGTACGCGATGAGCGCGCCGGTCGAAGAGATCGTCGAGCCCTTCTCGAACTTCAGCGCGGCCTCGTACAAATACGCGGGGGTTGCGTTGCGGTGAACTTCAGAAACCGCGATGCCCTGTTTCTCGAGCGAGAACGCCATGAACCAGCTCCGGTTAGAAAGGAGCGTTTATAGCAGATCGGCGATTCGCCGGTCTTCGCGCCAAGAAGGGGCGTCGATCTGCCGCACCGGAGTGCGGACGGACGTCCGTTCTATTGGAAAGCCAACTTAGCGCACCATCACGCGGCGGATGCACACGCCTTCGTACGCGTAAACGGCGCTGTCCCAGTGACGGTGCTCGACGCTCCACTGCGAGAGCCCGGCGCAGTCGCCGATCGGATGGGCACACGTCGCGGTCACGGCGAAGCCCAGCGCGAGGCCGACGGCAAGCAACGACCACATCGCGAGCTTGTGCTTCGGCTCCATACCAACCAGGTCGGCGCGCGCCGGCCGGCTGCACAAAAAAAGCCGATTACTCGGAGGCGTCGATCACGCGCGCCGACGGGAGCGCGACGGCGACCGGCGACGCTGCGACGGCCGTACGATGACCGCGTGCGCGTTGCACGGTCTCGCTCGCCGCGAC
>DASXEF010000802.1:0-3345 GCA_036490255.1 Kofleriaceae bacterium | reverse complement strand
AAACGCGCGCGCCGTTCGAGTCGAACACCGGCAAGCCGGCCGAGACGTACGGGCGATAGCGATGCGGCAAGATCGCGACGACGCCGCCGACGTAGCCGCCGACGTGCGGGCCCAAGATCACCGCGGCACGCACGGCGATGCGATCGGTGATGTCACCGGTCGCGCCGACGAGCGCGGCGCCGCCGTGCGGAATGTCGAAGTTGCCGAACACCATCGCGCCGAATCGCGAGCGCGGCGCTTCGATCACCGGCGCGGTCGCGTGGATGCCGGTATCGACCGGCTGCGCGATCGTGATCGGCGCCGCGACGACGATCGGCGCGAGCTCGAGCGTGATCGACGCCGACTCGCCGGCACTCGTCTCGATCGATTTCGTCGCCGGCGTGAAGCCGTCTTTGTGCGCCGCGATCGCGTGATGGCCCGGCGCGAGCCGCCACGTCGTCGCGTGCACGACGTGCAGCCAGTTGTCGTCGTCGATCGTCGTGATCGCATCGCTCGGCGTGATCGCGAGCGAGACGCGACCGACCTGCACATCGATCTTGGCGAGCAGCTTTGCCACCTCGGCGCGCCGTTTCGGATCGGTATCGTTCGAGTCGAGATAGCGCTGATACGCGTTCGCGGCATCGGCATCGCGATCGAGCAGCTTGAGCGTCGTGCCGATGTTGAGCAGGATCTTCGCGCTCGGAAACCGCTCGTACGCGGTCTTGAAGATCGCGAGCGCGCCCAAGTAGTCCTTCGCTTCGAGCAGCTTCACGCCCGATTGCATCAGCGATTGCGCATCGACCTTGTCGCCGGCCGCGGGTTGCGCGATCGCGATGGCCGGCGCGAGCAGCGCGGCGACGAACAGCGCGCGGATCATTGGACGGTGGTCTCGATCGGCAGCGGAGAGTCGTCGGGCTTATCGGGTTTCTTTTTCACGATCGGTGGTTTCTTGATCACCTTGGGCGTCGCGGTGGGCGTCGGCGTCGGAGTCGGCGTCGGCGTCGCGGTCGCGGTCGGAGTCGGCGTCGCGGTCGGAGTCGGCGTCGGCGTCGGCGTCGGAGTCGGAGTCGGAGTCGGAGTCGAAGTCGGAGTCGTCGGTTGCGTCATCGGCGTCGTCATCGGCGTCGGTTGCGTCGTCGTCGTCGGTTGCGTCATCGGCGTCGGTTGCGTCGTCGTCTCGGTCGATCCACCAACTCCAAGCGCGACCGCAACGATCACCGCCGCCGCAACGAGCCCGACGGCGATCCCCACGCCGACGCGCGACTTCGGCGGCTTCACGACCGATTGGCTCGCCGCGCCGGAGAGCGTCGTCGGCTGATTCGGCGGCGCCGGCGTGTACTGCGGCGTCGGTTGCGGCACGTAGCCGCCGAACGAATCCGCGCCCGAGCGCATCGCCGGCGGGCTCGACGCCGAGATCCAACCGTGTGCGTGCGCGAGCATCTGCAGCTGCGTCGCGAGCTCGCGCGCGCTTTGCGGCCGCTGCGCCGGATCTTTCGCGAGCAGCTGCATCACGACGGCTTCGCTGTCGGCCGAGATCCCGGGGTGATGGTGCGACGGCGGATCCGGCTGCACGTAGAGATGCATGCCGATGACCTCGCCCGCGCTTTGCGTCGCGAACGGCGGCCGCCCGGTGAGCAGCTGATAATAGATGCAGCCGATCGAGTACAGATCGGCGCGGTGATCGACGTCGCTCGAGCCGCGGCACTGCTCGGGCGACATATACGTCGGCGTGCCCATCACGGCGCCGGTCTTCGTCGCCGCATTCGCCGAGCCGAGATCGGTCAGCTTCGCGATGCCGAAATCGAGCAGCTTCGGGCGCTCGCCGCCGGTCTCGAGGTCCGGGATCAGGAAGATGTTGTCGGGCTTGAGATCGCGATGGACGATGCCCTTGTCATGCGCGGCAGCGAGCGCGTTGCAGACCGAGCGCAACAGCCCGGCCGCTTCGCCTTCGTTCATCGCGCCGACCATCTTCGCGCGGCGCGCGAGCGTCATGCCCTCGAGCAGCTCCATCACGATGTACGCGCGGCCGCTATCGAGGTAGCCGAAGTCGAACACCTCGATGATGCCGGGATGACGGATCGCGGTCGTCGCTTTGGCCTCGTTGAAGAAGCGGTTGACGATCTCGCGGTTCGCCGTGAATTCCGGCAGCAGGACTTTGATCGCGACCGGTCGGCCGATCAGCACGTGCTCGGCGCGATAGACCGAGCCCATCCCGCCGTCGCTGATCTTCGACAGGATTCGATAGTTACCGGCAGTGATGCCGATGACCCCGTCGGCAGGGACGGCCATTTGCGGATGATTGCAGGTGCGGCGCCGCGGATCAAACCCGGATGTGGGCGACATCGCCCTACAGCGTCGCAATCGTTGACACGGTGGACCTAAAGCCGGGATGCTCGATCCGTGCGTCGTCTGCTCATCGTGCTCGCGGTCTGTGTCCCTGCGGTGGCGAGTGCGTCGTTCGTCGTCTCACCGGCGAGCAGCACGACGTTCAGTGCGCAAGTCGGGACGACTTCGGGCGCGCAGAGCTTCACCATCCAGGAGACGCGTCGCGTCGTCGGCGACAACGAAGAGACGGTCAGCATCGCGTCGTACTCCGGCGCGTGCGGCGACTTCACGGTCACGCCCTCGAGCGTCATCGTCGACAACGAATGCGAGAACGACGGCTGTACGGACGAGACCGCGCCGTGCATCGAGCCGGTCGCACCCGTGATCGAATGTTTTCCCGATAACGCGGCGTTCTCGGTCACGTTTCATCCGTCGGTCGCGGCGCAGGAGACGTGCACGGTCAACTTGTCGGGGTCGCTTACCAGCACCGGCTCGATTTCGCTGACCGGCACCGGCACGCCGCCACCGATCCACGTCGGTGTGGCGCCGGGCAGCGTCGCATTCGGCGGCGTGCGCACGGAGACGACGTCGAGCCCGGTCGGCGTCACGATCAGCAACAGCGGTGGCACGGCGGCGACGATCAACTCGGTCTCGGTGTCCGGAACGGGCTACGCGATCGCGTCGGGCACGACCGGCTCGCACTCGCTCGCAGCCGGCGGCTCGGAAGGTGTCACCGTCACGTGCTCGCCGGGCGATACCGTCGGCGCGCTCGCGAACGGTGCGTTGACGGTCAGCAGCAACGATCCGTCGAACCCGACGATCTCGGTCGCGCTGTCGTGCTCGGGGATCACGTCGAAGGTCGCGGTGTCGCCGAGCCCGATCGTCATCCCGACGACACGCGTCGGCGAGCCCGTCATGCAGTCGATCTCGCTGACGAATACCGGCGCTGCGACCGCGACGATCTCGTCGGTCACGGTCACCGGCATGAGCATGGTCAGCGCGCCGCCCGCAAACACGATGCTCGCGCAAAACCAAACCGCG
>DASXEF010000798.1:0-2190 GCA_036490255.1 Kofleriaceae bacterium | reverse complement strand
CCACGGCACGCGATCGTGGCTGACCTTGAGCGATGCCGCGGCGATCCGCGCGCCGCCCGGCAACCCTGCGAGCTCGGCGACTTGGCCATAGGTGGCGACCCGGCCGCGCGGGATCTTGCGCATCACTGCGTACATCCGCCGGTAGAGCTCTTGGAGATGACTGGACGCCATCGCGAGCTGCACGTTACCACTACGGCGTGCGCATCACCGTCCTCTACTTCGCGGTGTTTCGCGAACGCCTCGGTCGCAGCGACGAGCCGCTCGAGCTCGCGCCAGACGCGACGGTCGCCGATGCGATCGCGACGCTCGCCGCCATGCACGCGCCGATCGGCAAGCTCGCCGGGCGATTTCGCGTCGCGGTGAACCAGGACTTCGCCGACGACGCGCACGTCTTGCACGACGGCGACGAGCTCGCGCTGATCCCGCCGGTCGCCGGCGGCAGCGGCCGTCACGTCGTGCTGACCGACCAGCCGCTGTCGCTCGATCGCTGCATCGCGGCCGTCAGCGCGCGCGGCATGGGCGGCATCGTCACGTTCACCGGCATCGTTCGCGCGCATAGCCACGGTGCCGCGATCGTTCGTCTCGAGTACGAAGCGTACGGACCGATGGCGGTGCGCACGATGATCGCGCTGTGCGACGAGATCGAAGCCGAGCTGCCCGGCGTCGCGATCGCAGTCGAGCATCGCGTCGGCACGCTCGCGATCGGCGAGCTCGCGGTCGCGATCGCCGCGGCAGCGCCGCATCGCGCCGAGGCGTTCACCGCGTGTCGCGCGATGATCGATCGGCTCAAAGATCGCGTGCCGATCTGGAAGAAAGAATTCGGCGAGACCGGCGAGACGTGGGTCGGGCTAGGCCCGTAGCGCGCAGTCGCTCGCACCACAGCTCGGACATTCGCGCGGAAACTCGTGATGCGGCGGCTGCGTGAACGATTCGCCGCACTTCGTGCAGCGGAACGCCAACGGCACGACGCGGCGGAACTCGATGACCGCGAAGCCGATGGACATCGCGACGATCGCGACGATGATCGCGAGCCCCGCGATCGCGATCACGGGATGACAGGTTGCTCGGGCGGCGGCGCACTACCTTCGGGCGCCGGCGCGCTGCCTTCGCCCGGCGGCGGCGCACTGCCCTGCGCCGAACCCGGTGGCTCGGCGGGTTTGAGCTCGGTCTTCGGCGGAGTTGCGGGCTCCGGCGGCTTCGCTTCGGCCGCCGGCGGCGGTGGTGGCGGCGAGAACCGCGACGGCTCGGCCCGTTCGGGCGCCGGATGGATCGACGGCGGCCGCATCGCACCCGGATGATCCTCGGGGCCCGGCTTCGCGTTCGGACCGCACTCGAGGTTGAGCCGCTTCATGTCCTTGAGGTGATCGCTCAGCTTGATGTGGAACAAGCCATCGGCGCGCTTCTCGGCGCCGCTCGTCGACACCGCGGCGAACGTCTTCTTGCCCTCTTCGGTCTTGAGCAAGTTCTCGGTGACGTTGAAGCGCAGGCAGCCGGCGACGACCGATTCGTCGAGCTCGGGTGCCATCGTCATCGAGTAGTCGACGTGGAGCTCGCCGTCCTTCGATTTGATATCGAACTTGGTGACGTCGAACTTGCCGGGCTTGTACGCCGAGCTGTGCGATTCGGGATCGCCGACGGACGGCGTGAACTTGCCTTCGATCACGAGCGAGTCGATCGACAGCTGGCCGAAATCGATGCCGTCGCCGACGAGCGCCTGGTTCGAACGGTTCTTGAGCAGCGGCTTGAGCTTGGTCTTGCCGTCGCCGAGCGTGCAGTTCGACGGACAGCTCAGCGAGAGGTTGCCGTCGGCCTTCGTCCAGTCGCGCATCTCGCGGCCGGACTTGGTCTTCATGATCGGCAGCTCGAGATCGACGTGCGCGTCGAGCTTGCCGACGACCGGCGGCACGCCCCACGAGCCGAGCGGGAGATCGCGGCCGGGGATGCTCGACGCGTCGACGTCGACCTTGATCGTGCCGCGGCCGAACTTGCCGAGCGAGATGTTGCCCTTGATGCGGCCGACGCCGATCTGCACGTCGAGATCGATCGATGCGGTCATGCCGATCAGCGCGAGCACGCCGAGATCGACGTGCACGCTGTCGACGAACAGCACGCTCGGCGTATCGCCGGGCTTCGCCGGACGCGACGTCAGCGTCACCGCTTTGAACGTCACACTGCCCGGCATGATGCCGC
>DASXEF010000296.1:0-7771 GCA_036490255.1 Kofleriaceae bacterium | reverse complement strand
GACGAGCGGGCGCTTCTGCGCCTGCGCGAACTGCTCGCGCTGTGTGGCCTGCTTGGCGGCCACGTCGTGCAGGTACGCATCGCGGCCATCGCCGAGCAGCTTGCCGAGCACGCCGACCGCGAGCGACGCGTCGGGCACGTGCACCGTCGAGGCCGCGTAGGCCGGCGCGATCTTGACGGCGGTGTGCTTGCCGCTCGTCGTCGCGCCGCCGATCAGCAGCGGCACGGTCATTTTTCGCCGCGTCATCTCGGCCGCGACGCTGATCATCTCGTCGAGCGACGGCGTGATCAGGCCGGAGAGCCCGACGAGATCCGCGCCGAGCTCGGTCGCGGTATCCAAGATCTTGTGGCCGGGGACCATGACGCCCAGATCGACCACTTCGTAGCCGTTGCAGCGCAGCACCACGCCGACGATGTTCTTGCCGATGTCGTGAACGTCGCCTTTGACGGTCGCGATCACCATCTTGCCCTTCGCCGAGCGCTGGCCGGTGCGCGCCTTCTCGGCGTCCATCAGCGGCTCGAGGATCGCGACGGCCTTCTTCATCACGCGGGCGGACTTCACGACCTGCGGCAGGAACATTTTCCCGCTGCCGAAAAGTTGGCCGACGATGTTCATGCCGTCCATCAGCGGGCCTTCGATGATGTCGAGCGGCTTCGGATACACGGCGAGCGCCTCGGCGATGTCGGGATCGATGTAGTCGGTGATGCCGTTGACGAGCGCGTGCGCGAGCCGATCTTTGAGCGACTGCGTGCGCCACGCTTGCTCGTCTTCTTGCTTGACCTGCGCGTCGCCGAGCGTCGTCGCGAGCGTCGTCATGCGCTCGGTGGCGTCGGGGCGGCGGTTCAAGATGAGATCTTCGGCGGCTTCGCGCAGCGCGGGATCGAGCTGCTCGTAGACCGCGAGCTGACCGGCGTTGACGATCGCCATGTCGAGGCCCGCCTGGATCGCGTGATAGAGGAACACCGAGTGCATCGCTTCGCGCACGCGCAGGTTCGTGCGGAACGAGAAGCTCAAGTTCGAGACGCCGCCGGAGATTTTGGTGCCGGGCAGCTCGGCTTTGATCCGCCGCACGGCTTCGATGAAGCTGACCGCGTAGCCGTCGTGCTCTTCGATGCCGGTGCCGATCGTGAGGATGTTCGGATCGAAGATGATGTCTTCGGGTGGGAAGCCGACTTGCTCGACGAGGATCTTGTACGCGCGATGCGCGATCTGCAGGCGATGGTCGACCGTGGTCGCCTGGCCGGTCTCGTCGAACGCCATCACGACGACGGCGGCGCCGAACTTGCGGATCATCCGCGCGTGCTCGATGAAGATCGCTTCGCCTTCTTTGAGCGAGATCGAGTTGACGACGCCTTTGCCCTGCAAGCACGCGAGCCCGGCTTCGATCACCGAGAACTTCGAGCTGTCGACCATCACCGGCAGCTTCGCGATGTCGGGCTCGCTGGCGATCAGGTTCGTGAACCTGCGCATCGCCGCGACGCCGTCGATCATGCCCTCGTCCATGCAGACGTCGAGGATGTTCGCGCCGCCGGCGACCTGATCGCGCGCGATCGCGACGGCCTCGTCGTACTTGTCGGCTTTGATCAGGCGGCGAAACACGGCCGAGCCGGTGATGTTCGTGCGCTCGCCGATCACGACGAAGTTGGTCTCGGGCGTGATTGTCAGCGGCTCGAGCCCCGACAGCCGCATGTACTTCGGCGGATGCGGCAGCGTGCGCGGCGCGACGCCGTCGACCGCCTTGCGGATCGCCGCGATGTGCTCCGGCCGCGTGCCGCAGCAACCGCCGACGAGGTTGAGCAAGCCTTCGCGCGCGAACGCGCCGAGCACGCCGGCCATGTGCGCCGGCGTGTCGTCGTACTGGCCGAACTCGTTCGGCAAGCCGGCGTTCGGATAACACGCGACGCGGATGCCGGCGTTGCGCGAGAGCTCGGCGACGTGCGGGCGCATGTCGTCGGCGCCGAGCGCGCAGTTGATGCTGACCGCGAACAGCTTCGCGTGCGAGATCGAGTTCCAGAACGCTTCGATCGTCTGGCCCGACAACGTGCGGCCCGATTTATCGGGGATGGTCACCGACGCGATCACCGGGACCCGGCGCACGCCTTGCTCGAACAGCTCTTCGAACGCGTAGAGCGCCGCTTTGCAGTTGAGCGTGTCGATGTGGGTTTCGGTGAGCAGCAGATCGACGCCGCCGTCGATCAAGCCACGCGCTTGCTCGGCGAACGAATCGACGAGCTGGCGGAACGTGACCGAGCGCGCGCCCGGATCGTTGACGTCGGGCGACAGCGATGCCGATTTCGTCGTCGGGCCGATCGAGCCGGCGACCCAGCGCGGCTTGCCGTCGTCGGCACATGCGCGATCGGCGGCGCGGCGCGCGACCTGCGCGGCGGCGACGTTGAGCTCGTGGACCACGCCTTCGAGCCCGTAATCGGCGAGCGCGAGCGACGTCGCGGTGAACGTGTCGGTCTCGACGATGTCGGCGCCGGCGCGCAGGAAGTCGTAGTGAATCGATTCGATGACCTCGGGCTTGGTCATCACGAGCACGTCGTTGCAGCCCTTCAGCGAATGCGTGTGATCGCGGAAGCGATCGCCGCGAAACGCCGCTTCGTCGAGCTCGAAGCCTTGCACCATCGTACCCATCGCACCGTCGAGCACGACGATGCGGCGCTCGAGTAGATCGGTGAGCTCGTCGGACATCTGGCTGTGATTACCAGGGCTACGGGCAGATGTCGATCCCGTCGATGATCGCGGGATCGGGTGCCGCCGCATCGACGACGTCCTCGATCGTCGCCCCGACGGTCGTCGGCGCCGGATTCTTCGACGTGTAGTGCGTGGTCCAGGTCTCGCCGTCGGGCGACATCTCGAACACGACGAAGCCGCCGCTCGGGCGCAGGCGCCACCACACCAGCGACGCGTCGAACAACAGGATGCCGGGCGCGGCGCTCTGGCTCTCGTCGAAGTCGAACGTGTCGTGGTTGTCGGACTGGATCACGAACGCCGTGCTCGTCGACGAATCGGTGATCGCGAGCTGCAGCGCGCCCTCGCTCGGAAACTGACCGATGTGCACGAAGAAGCCGGCCTCGCCGAACGGCATCGAGCCGCGCAGGCAGCCGCCGGCGCTCTGCGTGTTCGCGCTCGGCGTGATCAGCAGATCGCTGCCGACGTTCAGCGATGCGTTATCGGCGACGGGCTCGCCCCATGCCGAGCACGGCGTGATCTCGTGAAAGTCGTCGCCGGCGATGCCGGGCGCGAGGCAACCACTGCCCGAATAACCGGCGTCGCCGGGCAACGTGCCGTCGTTCAGCGCGTTGCCGCCGTCTTGATTGCGCAGGCCGCCATCACCCGCGTCGAAATCGAGCCGACCGCACGCCGCGACAACCACGACAGTGATCCACCCGAGGCGCACCGCTTCGATGGTACCGCGTGTAGGATGCCGCCCCGATGACCGACCGCAGCGGAATTCTCGATTCGATCCTCGATGCGACCGGCGGGACGCCGATGGTTCGCCTGGCACGCATCGGCCGCGACCTGCCGTGCGAGCTGCTCGGCAAGTGCGAGTTCATGAACCCGGGTGGCTCGGTCAAAGATCGCATCGGCGTGAAGATGCTGCGCGACGCCGAGGCGTCGGGTCGGATCAAGCCGGGCGACACGCTGATCGAGCCGACGTCGGGCAACACCGGCATCGGCCTCGCGATGGCGGCGGCGGCGCGCGGCTACCGCGTGATCATCACGATGCCCGAAAAGATGTCGCAGGAAAAACAGGTCGTGCTCGAGGCGCTCGGCGCCGAGATCATTCGCACGCCGACCGAAGCGGCATGGGACGCGCCCGAGAGCCACATCGGCGTCGCCAGGCGGCTGCGCGAGATCATCCCGAACTCGCACATCTTGGATCAGTACTCGAACCCGTCGAACCCGAACGCGCACGAGCAAGGCACGGGCCGCGAGATCATCGATCAGTGCGGCGGCAAGCTCGACGCGGTCGTGATGACGGCGGGCACCGGTGGCACGATCACCGGCGTCGCCAAGGTCATCAAGCGCGAAGTGCCGGGCTGCAAAGTGATCGGCGTCGATCCCGAAGGCTCGATCCTCGCCGGCCCGGGCGAGATCAAGAGCTACAAGGTCGAAGGCATCGGCTACGACTTCATTCCCGACGTGCTCGATCGCCGGCTCGTCGATCGCTGGATCAAATCGAACGACAAGGACTCGTTCATCACCGCGCGCCAGCTGATCCGCCAGGAAGGTTTGCTCGTCGGCGGATCGTCGGGCAGCGCCGTGTGGGCGGCGATGCAGGTGTGCAAAGAGCTCGGCCCGAACAAGCGCGTCGTCGTGCTGTTGCCGGATTCGATTCGCAACTACCTGTCGAAGTTCGTCGACGATCGCTGGATGCGCCAGCAGGGCTTCTTCCAGGCCGATTGGGAAGTCGGCACGGTCGGCGACGTGATGCGCGTGATCGGCCGCCGCGACGTGATCGCGCTCGATGTCAACGACCGCGTCGAGCGCGCGACCGGCTTGTTCAAGGAGCACGGCATCTCGCAGATGCCGGTGCTCGATGCCGGCAAGCTCGCCGGCATCCTGACCGAGAGCGATCTCTTGCATCAGATGATGACGGGCCGCATCGACAAGACGACCGTCGTCGCCGAAGTGATGGAGCGCAAGGTCTCGACCGTGTCGATGCACGCGGGCTCGGGCGAGCTGCCGCGGATCTTCGAGCGCGGCGAAGTGGCGATCGTGACCGACGAGCAGCGCGCGATCCTCGGCATCATCACGAAGATGGATCTGATCGAGATGCTGGCGACGCGCAGCAGACCGAAGTGATGCGCCGCGTAGTGCTCGCGGTCGCCTTGCTGCTGCAAGGCATCGCGTACGCCGATCCGCCGCCGGTGCCACCGCCGTGGACCGATTCGCCGAATTTCACGCTGGCGACCGATCCGTCGGCGACGCCGATGGGCCCGACGACCGACCCGACGCTGTCGCCGAAATATCATCCGCTGCGCGCCGAGCTGACGGTCGGCACGATGTACCTCGCGTTCGCGGGTTGGATGTATTTCGCGTGGTATCAGCACCACGCCGACATTCCGTACAAGTTCGGCGGCGACGACGAGAACTGCGATCCGCAGCACGGCGGTGCGAAAGCGCGCTGCGTCCTGTTCGGCTGGGCCGGCGACACGACGTATGCCGGCGGCGAAGACAAATTCGGCCACGCGTGGTCGACGATGGCGCTCGCCCGGCTCACCGACGAGATCCTCGAGCAATGGGGCGGCTTCGATCATCAATGGTCGGTCGCGATCGGCACCACGCTGTCGTGGCTGACGTTCGTCGGCGTCGAAGTGCGCGACGGCTTCAACTTCGAGTTCTCGTTCAGCGACCTCGGCGGCGACACCGTCGGCGCGCTCGCCGGGCTCGCGTTGATGGAGTTTCCAAAGCTCGACGAGATGTTCGACTTTCGCGTGCAGTATTTCCCGAGCCAGATGTACATCCGCAAGCTCGACGGCGCGTCGCCGTGCCCGTTCGGCGGCTGCTCGCGGTGGAACATCGCCGAGGATTACTCCGGCCAGACGTACTTGCTCGCGTTTCACCTCGGCTCGATCCACGCGCTGCGCGATTACCCGAAGTACGGGTTCATCTCGCGCTTCGTCGATCTCGCCGCCGGTTTCGACACGCGCAACTACAAGCCGACGCCGGATCCGAGCATCGGCGGCCGGCCGACGCAGGAGATGTTCCTCGGCGTGTCGTTCAACGCGCAGGGCTTCTTCGACTGGCTGCTCGAGGACTCGTCGCACCAGACGTTGCGCAAGGTCACGCACGGGCTCGGCGAAGTGTTCAACCTGCCGTTCACGTCGGCGGGCGCGCTGCGCTACGAGCATCATCCGTGCGCGTCGTGCACGCCGAGCAACGACGGCGCGCTGTGATCAGCGTTCGAGTCGTTTGATGCTCGTGTCGAGGTGCGTGCCGCCGGCGAAGCCGTTGGTGACCTCGCGCACGACGCCGGTCTTGTCGACGATCACGATCGTCGGCAGCGCGGTGATGAAGTAAGCGCCGTTGACGCGATCGCCGTCGTCGCGTGCGACCGGATACGTGAAGTGGTGCGTTTTCATGTAGGCGCGAATCGCCGCCTCGTCCTCGTCGGAGATGCTGACGAACCGCGCATCGGGATGCTTCGCCGCAGCTTCGACGAGCTCGGGGAGCTCGGCTTCGCACGGCCCGCACCACGTCGCCCAGAAATCGAGCACGACGACGTGGCCGGCGAACGCGGCCATCGCCACGCGCGATCCGTCCATCGCCGGCAGATCGAACTCGGGTGCGTGCTTGCCGACGAGCTGCGCGTGCTGGAGTTGCTCCTCGTCGGGTTTCTCTTCGAGCGCGATCGTCAGGTTCGTGGTCGAGTCGCCGCGCTTGACGACGACGGGGATGTGCTCGCCCGCGCGATGCGGCGCGATCTTTGCGCGAACGTCTTCGGCCGATGCGACGGAATGGCCGTCGACGCTGAGCAGCTCGTCGCCGGCGACGATGCCGGCTTTCGAGCCGGGTGCGCCGGCGATCGCCAGCTTCACGCGCGGCGAGCTCGGCTCGAACTCGATCCCGAGCCACGCGGGCACCGTGTACGGCTCGAGCTTCGCGCTGCGCATGTCGACCGGCGGCGCGAAGTCGGCGTCGGTGACGACGGTGCGCGGCTCGTAGTGGGCGGTCGAAACGAGGCTGCCGGATCGCCGCGTGACTTGCCGGACCAAGAAGCTCGCGCGATCGATCCAGAGCTCCGCGACGTCGGTGCGATCCTCGCCGAAGGCGCCGCGCACGCGAACGCAGTCGTGGCCGTCGATCGCATCGACGCCGACGGTCGTCGCATCCGGCAAATCGGTAAACGAGACGACGCCGCTGATCACGCCGAGCAGCGACGGCACCGTGTACGCAGCGGCATGTGAGACGCCGACGAACAGCGAGAGTGCTTGCACGATGTCTCGCGTTTCGTGCACGACGTTGCCGTCGACGGACTGCCAAACACGCGCGCGAGGCGGTGCGTTCCACGCGACGAACTTCGTGCCGTTGTCGAACTGGAAGCGAACGTTGTCGGGGCGCGAGAACGCGGTCTCGAACGTGATGCGGCTCTGATGGTTGTTGTCATCGGTGTCGACGACGGTGCCTCGATCGGCGTACGCGGGCAGCGCGTGATACGTCGCCGCGACGCGCGCGAGCCAGTCGGCGGCGGTGGTCGGTGCGGGTGTTGGTTTCAGCGTCGCCGCGTGCGTGCACGCGACGAGCGCGATGAGCGCGAGCCGTTTCACGACCGGCGCTCCGCCGGAAACAACGCGTACGCGCACAGCACGGCGGCGACGCACAGCACGCTCGCGAGCGCGAAGTGCGTCGCGTAGCCGAACGCGTGCGCCGAATAGCCGGCGAGCACGGTGAACCCGAGCTGCGCCCACACGACGGTGCTGGCCTGCGTCGTGTAATCGGTGCCGCTCGAGAATCGCTCGCTCCAATCCATCATGCATGTGAATAGCGCGGCGGTCGCGGCGCCGCTCGCGAACGTTTCGAAAGTGCATACTGTATACAGTGCACAGAGGGTCGGCGGTGCAGCCGCCAAGTAGACGTATCCCGCGACCGCGATCGCCTGGCTCAGGCCGAACAGCACGAGCGAGCGGCGCCGGCCGATGCGCGTCACCGCGATGCCGCCGGTCATCGCGCCGACGATGCCAGCCGTCGAGCCGACCAAGCCGGTCATCAGGCCGATCGCTTCGAGATCGAAGTGGTGATCGACGAGAAACGGCTTTTGCAC
>DASXEF010000750.1:0-1829 GCA_036490255.1 Kofleriaceae bacterium | reverse complement strand
GCGATCAGGTCGCCGCGCCGATTGGCACGATCATCGACATGAGCGGCGTGTCGCTCGGCGAAGCCTGGACGATGGACGCCGCGTTCTCCGCCGCGTGCGCGAACACGAACAGCGCGTTCGATAGCTCCGGCGAGCTCCCCGATCCGCCGCAGATCGGCGCGACGTCGCTCGTCCCGTTCGATTGGGACGGCGCGCTGATCGACGGCAGCGCCGGCGACGCGTTCGTCGTGCTGCACCGAACCGAGGCGCTGTTTTCGACCGATGTCGGCGCGTTCCCCGGCACGACGGCGACCGAGATCTTCGCGCCGCCGCCGTTCACGCAAACGCCGGGCGCGACGACCGCGCTCGCCGGCAGCTTCACTCCGCTCGCCGCCACGACCAGCGCGACGATCACGCCCGCGCTGACCGGCGAAACCAATTTTTGGATGATCGATGTCAGCGTCGGTCCGGGGACCGCCGACGGCGTGCCTGGAGTCGTGCTCGCCGACTTCGCCGGCGCTGCCGATCCGACGATGCCGATTCCGATCACCGTGGCCGATCCGTTCGATCCGTCGTGGCCGTTGCTCACGCGCGCGCAGACGCTGCTCGCGAACAACGCCGTTGTCATCGCGATCGGTGACGCCGACGTCTCGACCGCGACGAGCGTCGGCGAGCTGCTGATCGACGACCAGCCGCTGGGTCCCGACGTGATGTGGGGCGGCGCGCAAACGATCACGTTCGGCCTCGATTCCGATGTCCCGGGCTTCGAGCTCGATTTTCTCGAGACCGGCTCGGCGACGATCCACGTCTACGCCGGGAGCGCGAGCGTGATGTTGCCGCGCGAAGCACTGTCGCAAGACGTCCCGTACACGCCCATAACGATCATCGGATCGGGCGCCGTCACGACGCATCAGACCTGGACCGCGTTCGAGCTGTTGCCGTTCTAAGCGATCGCGCGTGCCGACGCGTGGATCTCGGCGAGCACGCCGTAGTGATCCGACGGCCACACGCCGTTCGTCGGTTCGTTCAGCACGAGCTTCGCCGACATCGGCTCGCCGCGCATCCGATGGTCCGGTCCCCGGACGAAGATGTAGTCGATGCGATTGCTCGGCTCGTGCGCGCGCAACGCGAACTCGTTCGCGCGGTCGTACGTGTAGCCCGGGCCCGGCGTGCCGGATGCCGTCCAGCAATCGGCGAAGTAGACGCTGCGGCCGTCGATCGACGTCAGCCCGCGCATGAACCGCATCTCGTCGGAGTCGGGGCCGGCGTTGAAGTCGCCGAGCACGATCGGCGGCGGTCCACCGATCGGCGCGAGCCGCGCGACGTGATCGGTCAGCGCGACGACCTGAGCGCGGCGCGCGTCGCAGAGATTGAATTGCACCGTGAGGTGGGTCGCGAACACGGGAATCGGCCCGTGCGGCGCGTGCACGCGCGCGAACGCGATCGAGCGGGTGTCGAGCCCGGGCGGCGACGGCAGCGGCAAACACTCGCCGTCGCTGATCGGGTGCGGCGAGAGGATCGCGTTGCCGAACGTGAGGCCGCCGCCGATCTGCCACGCCGGCGCGTGATAGACGTTCCAGCCGAGGCCGTCGGCGATGACGTCGGCCTGGTTCGGCACGCCCGGCATCGCGAGCACTTCCTGCAGCGCGATGACATCCGCGTCGAGTGCGGCCAGCCCAGCTCGAATCAGCGGCAGCCGCGCGTCCCACGGGCCCTGGCGGTTCCAGATGTTGAAGGTGACGACGCGCCAGACGTCTCCGCGAGACATGATTCATGGTACCTCGTCGGGGTGAGCGACCCGGCGCCAGACGACGCAGAAGCAGAACCCGCACCGCCGCAGGTCGGCGGGA
>DASXEF010000747.1:0-6524 GCA_036490255.1 Kofleriaceae bacterium | reverse complement strand
AACCGCGAGCGAGAGATCGCTGCCCTTCTCGAACAGCGTGCGCAGGCCGAGCTCGACTTGCCCGGTATGGAGCACGACGCCGGTGTCGAACGCGAAGCCGCGATCGGAGGCCGCGTCGTTTTGCGTGACCGCGTCGAGCTGCGGCGGTGGCGGTGCGATCTGCGTGGTCGTCATCGGCGCCGCGATCGGCGTCATGCCCGGCGGATCGGCGTACGCGACGGCCGATCCCAGAGCGAGCGTGACGAGCCAAACCAAGCGCATGCGTTGCGTTCAGCAACCTCCGTGCCTTCGGAGATATCAGCAATGCTGCGTGGTTCGCGGTCAGTGGCGACAGGTTTTCGAGGGTGGTGCGACTTTTCCGACGTTCGCGATCGCAACGGGGCGAGTTGCCAAACGCAGCGTCGGTCGCGGCGATCAAACGATGTCGCGTGCTTGCGACTGGCAAGGCGCTTGCTGTCAGGCACGCGCGTGTGTGACGTCGCTCTGTCCAAGATCCGCAAGGTCTACGACGGCCAGACCCGGCCGGTGATCCCGGAGCTCGACTTGACCGTCGACGGCCGCAAGATGGTGGTGCTGGTCGGTCCGTCGGGTTGTGGCAAATCGACGACGCTGCGCATGGTCGCCGGGCTCGAAGAGCCGACGGCCGGCACGATCTCGATCGACGGCCGCGACGTCACGCAGCTGCCGCCCGCCGAGCGCGACATCGCGATGGTGTTTCAGAGCTACGCGCTCTACCCGCACATGAGCGTGTTCGAGAACATGGCGTTCGGGCTGCGCATCGCGCACCTGCCCGAGGCCGAGATCAAGAAGCGCGTCGATCGCGTCGCCGCGAGCTTGGGGCTCGAGAATTATCTCGAGCGCCGGCCGAAGGCGTTGTCGGGCGGCCAGCGCCAGCGCGTCGCGATCGGTCGCGCCGTCGTGCGCCAGCCCAAAGTCTTCCTGTTCGACGAGCCGCTGTCGAACCTGGACGCGAAGCTGCGCGGCGAGATGCGGCGCGAGATCGCGCGCATTCACAAGGACTCGAACGCGACGGCGATGTACGTCACGCACGATCAGATCGAAGCGATGACGCTCGCCGATCAGATCGTCGTGTTGAAAGACGGCGTCGTGCAGCAGATCGGCACGCCGGTCGAGATCTACGAGCGGCCCGCCAATCGCTTCGTCGCCGGCTTCTTCGGCACGCCGACGATGAACTTTCTCGCCGCCGATCTCGCGCAGACCGGCGAGCGCTCGAGCGCGCGCGGTGCGGGCTTCGAGATCCCGATCGATCGCCTGCCCGAACTGCGCCCGGCGACGGCATCGGTCGACAAGGTCGTCGTCGGCATTCGGCCAGAACGTTTGTCGCTCGCGCAAAAAGCCGACGACGTCGCGCTGACCGGCGAGGTCGCGATGCGCGAAGTGCTCGGCGCCGAGATCGTCTTGCACGTCGAGTCGGCGGCCGGCCCGTTGACGGTGCGCACCGACGCGAGCTCGGCGCCGCGTCCCGGCGACACCGTGCAGGTCTGGCTCGATCCGCATGCGGTGCACTTGTTCGACGGCGCGACCGAAACCCGGATCTAAATGCGCGCGCTCGTGATCGTCATCGCGATGCTCGTCGCGTGCAGCAACGGCAACGGCATCGTGCTGTGGCACGCGTACAACGGCGCGGAGCGTGCGGCGCTCGAAGAGACCGTCGCGGCGTGGAACGCGCAGCACGCCGATCAGCCGATCACGCCGGTCGCGGTGCCGTACGACGCGTTCGCCGACAAGCTGTCGTCGGCGATCCCGCGCGGCAACGGTCCCGACCTGTTCATCTATCCGCAAGATCGCATCGGCGATTGGGCCGACGCCGGCGTGATCGAGCCGATCGAATTCTGGATCGACGACGCGCGCGCCGATCGCTTCACGCCCGCGTCGCTCGCGGCGATGGCCTACAAGGGCTCGCTGTGGGGCTTGCCGATGGCGGTCAAAGCGCTCGCGCTCTACTACAACCCGGCGCTGGTCGCGCAACCGCCTCGCACGACCGACGACGTGCTCGCGCTCGCGCAGCAGATGCATCCGCGCGGCATCTTCGCCCTCGCCTATCCCAACGTCGATCTCTACGAGCACGCACCGTGGCTGCACGGCTTCGGCGGCACGCTGTTCGACAGTCACGGCGCGTTCGCGATCGCGACGCCGGAAGCTGCAAAAGCGATGGCGTTCGCGCGCCAGCTCGTGACGACGGGCGCGACCCCCGAAGATGCGCAGGCATCGCTGATCGCGAGCTTGTTCAACGAAGGCCGCGCGGCGACCGTGATCTCCGGGCCGTGGTTCATGGGCGACATCGCGCACGTGACCTGGAAAGTCACGACGCTGCCGACGATGAGCGCGACCGGCCAGCCCGCACAGCCGTTCGCGAGCGCCGAGGGCGTGATGATGTCGTCGCGCGCGCACGACAAGGCCGCTGCATTCGCGGCGATGAACTTTCTCACCGACGATGCATCGGCGATCACGCGCGCGAAGCACGCGCGCCAGGTCGTGCCGAACGTCCACGCCTGGGACGACGCCGAGCTCGCGAAAGACGACGTGCTCGCCGCGTTTCGCGCGCAGCTCGATCACGTCGTCGCGATGCCGAACGATCCGCGGATGCGCAGCGTGTGGACGCCGTACCGCACGGCGCTCGGCGAAGTGTTGAGCGGTCGCGCCGAGCCGGCGCCGACGCTCGACAAGCTGCAGCGCGAGATCGAAGGATTCACGCGATGATCGGGCAGCTGCGCGATTTCGCGGTCGGCGCGCTCGTCGCGCTCGCGATCGCGTCGGCGGCGTTCGTCTCGGCGCGCAATCGCGACGTGATCGACCATCAGCTCGAGCTCGCCGATCGCGCGGCGCACGCGATCGCGGCCGGCTCGCAACCGCTGCAACCGATCCGCGGCGGGCTCGTCGGGCCTGCGGTCGTGTCGCCCGCACATCCGTTTCTCACGCACCGCGAGATCGCAGGACATCGCCTCGACGACAAGCTCGTCTACGACGCCGCGACGCGGTTCGCCCGCGATCACCAGCGCACCTACGTGCTCGCCGACGGCAGCGGCCGCGCCGTCGCCGTCGTGCCCGCCGGCGACTCGCTCGCGATCGCGATCACCGAGCCGGCGAAGCCCGCCGGATTTCCGCTGCTCGTGATGATCGGCGTCGTCGGCTTGGCCGCCGCGTTCGCGGCCGCCGGCGCGCTACTCGGCAAGCGGGCGCTCGGCACGTTCGCCGCGATCGCGACGCTCGCGGTGCCGCCGCTGCTGTGGAGCTCGCCGCTCGCCGCGTTCGCGATCGCGCTGATCGCCCTCGCGCTCGCGCTCGCGCAACGCAACGGGCTCACCGATCGGCTCGCGGTCGGGATGCAGCGCCATCGCATCGCCGCCGGCTTCGTCGCGCCCGCCGCGCTCGCGATGCTCGTCCTGGTCATCGCGCCGTTCGTGATCGGCGTCGTGCTCGGCTTCTACGATCATCATCAAGGCACGTGGACGTTCGTCGGCATCGACAACTTCGTCGAGATCCTATCGGGCGGCGGTCGTGCGCTCGACGATCCTCTCAACTTCTGGTTCATCCTCGGCGTCACCGTGTTGTGGACGATCTGCAACATCGCGTTGCACGTCACGATCGGCGTCGCGCTCGCGCTCGTGTTGTCGCGTACGTGGCTGCGCGGCAAGGGCGTGTTCCGGATGCTGCTGATCCTGCCGTGGGCGATCCCGAACTACATCACCGCGCTGATCTGGAAGGGCATGTTCCAAGGCGAGTACGGCGCGATCAACTCGCTGTTGCACGCGATGCACTTGAACGGCGTGTCGTGGTTCTCGTCGTGGGCGGCCGCGTTCTCCGCGAACGTCATCACGAATACGTGGCTCGGCTTTCCGTTCATGATGGTCGTCGCGCTCGGCGCGCTCGAGACGATCCCGAAAGAGCTCTACGAAGCGGCGAGCGTCGACGGCGCCAGTGCGTGGCAGCGCTTTCGCCACATCACGCTGCCGCACTTGCGTCCCGCACTCGGACCGGCGATCGCGCTCGGCGCGATCTGGACGTTCAACATGTTCAACGTCATTTACCTGGTCTCGGGCGGCAAGCCCGGCGACTCGACAAACATCCTCGTCACCGACGCGTATCGCTGGGCGTTCGAGCGCGGCGATCGCTACGGCATGGCCGCCGCGTACGCGACGATCATCTTCTTGATCCTGTTGCTGTGGACCGTGTTCGGCACGCGCATCGTGCGCGCGCGAGGCGAGACCACGTGAAGCGCTCGCCGAAGCTCGTCACGCGCGTCGCCGTTTATCTCGGGCTGATCGTGCTCGTGGCGATCGTGCTCTACCCCGTCATGCTCGTGTGCAAGAAGGCGTTCGAGCCCGGGCCGAACTTCGCGCTGTCGGCATCTCCGGTGCCGAACGACGTCACGCTCGAGCACTTCCGGCAGCTGCTCGGCGCGCGCGGCAGCGGTCACGAGCTGACGTTCTTGCGCCACACGCTCAACTCGCTCGTGATCTCGCTCGCGACCACGGCCGTCGGCGTCGCGCTGTCGTGCACCGCGGCGTACGCGCTGTCGCGCTTCACGTTTCCCGGCCGCCGCATGGGGCTCACGACGTTTCTCGTCGTGCAGATGTTCCCGGCGACGCTGCTGCTGTTGCCGCTCTACGTGATCTTGGACAAGCTCGGCCTGCTCAACTCGATCACCGGCCTCGTGCTGGTCTACTCGACGACCGCGATTCCGTTTTGCGTGTGGACGCTCAAGGGCTACTTCGACACGCTGCCGCGCGAGCTCGAAGAAGCCGCCCGGATCGACGGCGCATCGCCGTGGCTGATCTTCCGCCGCATCATCTTGCCGCTCGCGCGCCCGGGCATCGCGATCACGGCGCTGTTCTCGTTCATGACCGCGTGGAACGAATTCATCATGGCGTCGACGTTCATGACCGACGAGCGCCGGTTCACGCTACCGGTGCTGATCCAATCGAGCGTCGGCCAGTACTCGGCCGATTGGGGCCTGTTCGCGGCCGGCGCGGTCGTGACGAGCTTGCCGGTGATGATCGCGTTCTACGTGCTGCAGAAGTATCTCGTCGGCGGGCTCACCGCCGGCGCGGTCAAGGGCTAGTGCCGCAGACGCACAAGCCCGCGATCGTCGAGCTCGCGTCGCACGTCAGGCCGGCAAGTCGCGTGCACGGATCGCCGGTGCCGGCCGTCGGCGTCACGCACGTCAGCGGCTCGCCGTTTTCAGCGACACACACCGCATCGCCATCGTCGGGGCACGTGCATGCCGGCGGTCCGTCGTCGGAGCCGTTGGCTTCGGCGCATGTGCCGTCGGGGCAGCCGCAGTTCGGATCATCCGGCGGGCACGCGCAGCCGGTGCCGAGCCACGTGCACGCGGCCGCGCTGCCGCACGCGCCGGCGGTCGTGTAGATCGCGCAGATGTCGCCGCCAAGGACCGGATCGATCGAGGCCGTCGTCGTCGGTTGCGTGCACGCGACCAGCACGCACGCGACGAGCGCCCGATTCACACCGCACCGCGGTCGATCGCGGCCGCGAGCTTCTTCCAATCGCGACGCGACGCGAGCATGCCGTTGACCTTGAACGTCGCCTCGCCGGTGGTGACCAGGAGTGCGCGCCGCGCGATCTGCAGCTTCGAGTACTCGAGCGTGCGCGTCGTCATGCCGAGCGGGTTCTTGATCTCGACGCGGCCGTTGCCGACGACGAACAGATCGAACACCAGCTGCGTGACCGCGCCGAGCACGAACAACAGCGCGAGGATGAGCAGCTTGACGCCGCCGGCCGAGATGTACATCGCGGCATCGATGCCGGCGAGCACGAGGAACAAGATGCCGAGCGCCGGCGCCGGCCGCACGCGAATGATCTCGGCGCTCAAATGTCGATGATCCCCGTGTTGGCAGGCTTCTTCGGCTTGGGCGGCGCGGTCGGCACGTGATTGCCGCCGGTGCTCGCGCCGCCGAAGCCGGGCGAGCCGGCGCCCGAGCTGGTCGAGCGTTTCACCAACGTGACGCTGACCGTGTGCTCGTCGCCCGCTTGGCCCGAGACGTCGGCCTTCGTGTCGTACGAGTGATAGCCGGTGGCCGCGACTTGCACGTGGATCTGCTTGGTGTCGGGCGGAATCTCCATCGACGTGCCGGTGATCGGCTTGCCGTCGACGGTGATCGTCGCGCCGCTGCCGGCCGCTTCGGGATCGATCTTGAACGTCACCTTCATCGTCTTCGGCGCGACGGCCATCGCCGAGCCGGCGCCGGAGCCCGCCGCCGAGCCACCCGCCATCGCGATCATCGCCGAGCCGATGCCGCCGCCCGATCCGGCCGATCCGGATCCGGTGCCGGGTTTGATCGCGAGCTTCGTCGTGGCCGGCGTGTTCGCGTAGACCGGGATCACCGACGAGTCGTCGGCTTGATGCGCCTTGACGTTGCTACCGCTCGCCGGCTTCGCTTCGGCGCCCGTGCCGAGCCCGAACAACAGGCCGCAAAACACGCCGACGGCGAGCCCCGCCGAAACGACGACCGGCACCGCGCGCGACGTGCCGCGCCGCGGCGGGC
>DASXEF010000690.1:0-9930 GCA_036490255.1 Kofleriaceae bacterium | reverse complement strand
TCGATCAGTTGCCGGCCGTGCGGTGGTGGAACGATGTAACGCCACAGGTCGCGCGGTTCTTGCCGGCCAGTCACGATCTCCTGCTCAACGAGAACGACGAGATCGTGCGGTGGAACCCCGACGCCGATCGCGTGCAGTGGCGCCTGCAGAAGGGCAGCGGTGCCGACGGGCTCGGCGGTGACGTCCGGCTTGTCGGCGGCAACATGCTCGCGGCCTTCCGCGACAGTAGCGTCGCGCTCGTCGGACTTGCCGATGGGGCGTTGATCGCCGACATCAAGGGATCGGCGGGAGCGCCCTACACCGCGATGGGCGCGGACGACGGAGGGAGATGGGTGGGGGCGCGCGCGGCTGACCGGATCGATCTGTTCGACACCGCGACGCGTGCGCTCGTCGCTTCGATCCCGTTCGCGAAGGCGCTGCGGGCACCGACGATCGCGGCCGACGGCGAGCACATTTTGGTGGCGGCGACGCGATCGGCGATGTCGGTGCTCGACCGCTCTGGGAACGTCGTCGCGACATTGAGAGCGGACGACAATGTCGTGACCGCCGGCGACGAGCTGGTGTACGCATCGCCGCCCGGAGACGATGGGATCGTGCACCTCGTGGTCGGAGACTACTCGGGACACGTGCGCCTCGATCTGCCGATCGGATCGAGCCTGCTGCACGCGTTGGCGGTCGACGTCGCGGCGAAGCGCATCGCGTTGGGCGCCGAGGACGGCGTCGTGCAGATCCGCAGTCTCGTGTCGGGCGCCGTGGTGTGGCAGACCTCGCTCGGTGATCGCGTCGCGGCTGTGGTGTTCGATGGCAACATGCTGCGCGCCGCGAGCTCGAGTGCCGCCGTCGGTTTCGACGTCACCTCGGGTCTCGAGCTCGAGCGGGCCGCGATCGCCGGCACGCTCCTCGTCGCAGCATCAGACGATCACGCGCGAGTCGCGGCGAGCGTGTTAGGGGTCGGCTTCGCGGTCTGGGCGCGAGCGCAACGCGAGCACACGCTGATCACTCCTGCGGCTGGTCAGGTCGCTGATCTCGCATTCGCACGGGATGGCGCGGTGATCAGCGCCGGTGATGACGGCGAGCTCGACGAGGTGCGCGATGGCCGGACGGTGCGTGTGCTCGGCAGCGGTGGTGCCATCTCGACGATCACGCGGCTGGACGACGGGACGGTGATCGCGGCGAGCCCCGACGGGACGATCGTCGTGCGGGATCGGGACGGCCGCGAGCTGCGTCGCTTCGCGAGCGGCATTGCCGCAACACCATCGCCGGATGGCCGGCAGATCGCGGCGGCGACCGCGGACAGCACCGTCGCGATCTGGGACGTCGCTACCGGAATGCGCGTTCGCGCGCTCGGGAAGCTGGTCGTGAAGTCGATCCGCTGGTCTCCCGACGGCCGACGGATCGCTGCGGTGACGCCGCTTGGCGAAATCTTCGTGTGGGACGTCAACGGAGGCGTGCTGCGCCACATCGCGCGCGGGCAGTTTTTCAAGGGCAACATCGCGTTCTCGAACGACAGCACGTGGCTCGTTCGAGCCGGTGAGCCCGCGGACACCCTGTTCGCGCTCGATGGCGGCAGCGATCGCACGCTCCTCGAAGCGCCCAAGAGCGTCGCGCTCGTTGTCGCGTTCTCGCCCGACGACAAGACCGTGCTCGTCGCCGGGATGGGCTTCTTGTCGACCTGGGACATCGCGACGACGGCGACGCGGCTCCGGATCGCCGTCGGTGGCACGATCACCTCGGCGGCGTTCCTCGACCACGGGAGCTACATCATCGCCGGCGGGGTGGATCGTCGCGTTCACGTGTGGAACGCAAAGAGCGGCGCCGAGTTGCTCGCATTCACGATGCCCGCGCCTACGCGCAAGATCGTCGTCGAGCGAAGCGGTACGCGCGTCGCGATCTTGGCGGGACGTGGTGCGATCGTTTGGTCGGTCCCGGCGTTCCCGGGGACGCTCGATGACCTGCGCGAGCGTGCGCGGTGTCGGCTCGACGTCGACGTGATCGACGCACACCTGCGTGCGCACTCGATCGACATCGCCGGTTGTAACCGCGTCGCGTTGAGTGCGGGTTCCGCGAGCGACCGGCCCTGACGAACACGCTCCACGGCGTCGGCCGCTAGGCTCGCAGCCGTGCGATGCGCTCGACCGCGGTCTTTGCGGCGGCGAGCCCGACGCCGGTCAGCTCGCGGTAGGTCTTGATCGCCGCGATCAGGTTGCCGGCGAGCAGGTTGTTCGCGAGGCCGGGCAGGTAGGTCGGGTTCGACGTCTGCGCGGGTGGTTCGCGCGTGACACGGACGTTCGCCGGCAAGCCGAAACCAACGTCGCCGCTCGCCTCGCAGTCGTGCAGCACGACTTCGATCAAGCGCGGCAGCGCAGCGAGCGGTCGCAAGCTCGTCAGGCGAAATCCGGCGAGCACGAGCGTGCATAGCTGCGAGCGCGCCGGCGACGCGGCGATCCGTGCGATCGCGCGATCGCCATCGCCAAAACCGCGGCCCTGCGGATACGGGAACGACGTGTCGAGGCGGAGATGCTCGAGCGGAGCGGAGCAATCGCAGAACGCCGCGATCGTGTGGTCATCGAGCACACCGTTCGTGATCTCGAGCCTGCGCAGCTGCGATAGGTGAGGCAACGCGGCGATCGATGCGGCGGCGCCATCGTTGTCGGTGCCGAGCTCGTGCAGCGCGAGCGACGTGACACGGTCCATCGCGGTCGGGATTGCATGCGCAGCAGCGGCCGGCATGCCGATCGATCGCAACAGCGGCGCGCGCGAGAACAGCTGTTCGAGCTGCTCGCCGAGCGTGCGTGCCGAGACGAGGAGCTCGGCGTGCTCGACGAAACCGCGCCGCAGCTCGTAGCCGCCGGGCGCGATCGCGAACAACGGATCGAGCCATACGGGCTGCAGGTCGCGGCGCAGTTGCTCGGCCCGCGCGGCGATCTCCGGCGACGACCCGAGCCGGCATTGCAGTGCGATCAGCTCGCCCCGTGCGTCGCCCCGCTCGATGAGCCAGTCCGCGTACACCAAGCGCGGCGCGTCGTCGTCGGGCGCAGCGACGATCGCTTCGATCAGTGCGTCCGTCATCGGGCGGTGATGACGATCGCACGTCGAGCGGACGAGCAAGGTGTCAGCGTTCCACCACGCGACCATCGCGCTTACGCTGGGTTGCGCGGTCGGACCACGTGGCGCGGGCGTTGCTCTTCAGCTCCGGCATGCTCCGCATCGCCGTGATTGCTCTGCTCGCGTCCGCCGCCTGCGTCAACTCCAGCACCGATGACAACGCGACGTTGATCATCGGCAGCGACGGCGGCAACTTCGAAGTCCAGCTGCAGCGCGACGATCCGGGCCACCAGTTCGACACGTTGAGCGCGAGCGTCGACGGCGTCGCGCTCGGCGCACCGACGATCACGCCCGGCGGATGCGACACCAACGATCCCGATCTGCTCGGCGGTGGCTGCTCGCCGGCATTCGCGACGTTCGAGATCGCGCCCGCCGCATTCGGGAGCGCCGCCCAAGCCGACGTGACGGTGACTGAAGGTGGCGACACGTTCCATTTCGTGTCGCCCGACTTCTTCACGCCGCGCGCGATCGCGGTGCAAACGTCGCTCGCACAGCCACTGACGCGCGGCGAGACGATCGTCGTCGCGGACGGTGCGGCGAGCGATCAGGTCAGCGGTTGGTTCGAGGTGTGGGCCAACAATCGGCGTTGCTACGCGCTCGATAGCCTCGCCGCGGGCGCCGGCTCGACGACCTTCAACCTCGACGCTGCGGACTACGATTCGACCTGCGATGCGATGGCGGGCACGGTCGTCACCGCGCAAGTGGACATCACGCTTCAAGCCGTGCAGGCGCAGACGTGTGATGGCCCGGAGCAGCTCACGTGCAGCCAAGGCGTGCCGTGGCTCGACCAGACCGTCGCGATGCAGTTGCAGCTCTAACTCAGATGCCCCAGTACTCGCTCGTCAGCCCGACGAGCTCGAGATCGACATCGTCGTAGGCGAGATGCAGCCACAACGCGCCCCAGTTGCCGCGATCGTCCTCGTCGTAGAGCTCGACGTAGATCACGGTGTTGACCTCGTCGGTGAGAATGTCGGCGGTGTTGTTGCCGCGGCCGAGCTCCGGGAAGCAATTCAGCTTCGGCGTCGCTTTTTCGAAGTCGCGGTTGTAGAAGATGCTCGCGAACGCGTCGGCGCAGTCGAGGCGCGGCAGCGTGTCTGCGCCGGAGTCGACGTCCCATTCTTCGCGCCGGCCGTGACCGCAGTGCGCGAGCTCCTTGGCGCTCATCCAGTGGCAGGTCCCGCCTTTGCGCGCGCGTAGGCAGAGGCCGTTGTGGCCGACGAGCTTGGCGAGTGTCGAGTAGTCGCGAAGCTTCAGCGCCCTCGTCACGCGTGCAGTGAGTTGCTTCGCGTCGTCGGCGACCGCGTCGGTGACGGCGAACGACGCGATCATGCCGTCGACGAATCCGGCTTGTGCGCGGGCGGCGTGCTCGTCATCGAGCCAGAAGCGTGTGGTCCTCGCGGCGAACTGCTCGACGGTCGCGCGAACGTTGCACGCGTCGTGCGGCGTCGGCGGCGGTGCAGGAGCGAGCACGGCGATGGGTTTCGGTGCGCTCGTTTGCACGGGATCGCTCGTGCATCCGGCGATCGCGACCGCGAGCTGCATCACGGCAGCGGGCACGAGCGCGCGACGCAGCATCTCGGTGCAAGGCGCCGGCGGCGCCGGTTATTTCAACCGTGGCCCGGATCGAAGATCGGCCGCACTTCGGACTCGCCTTCGAAGCCCGGCCAGTTCGCGCGATGCAGCTCCATGAACTCCATCGAGACGCGCATCACGTCCTCTTTCGTGCGGCCCTGCAGCACCGCCCAGCCGCCGATGATCTCTTTGCTCTCCGAGAACGGACCGTCGGTGACCGTCATCTGGCCGTCGGCGATCCGGATGCGAAAGCCGTCGTTGCTGGGCAGCAAGCCGCCGGTGTCGACGAGCGATCCGTCCTTGCGACATTTTTCGACGAACTTGTTCATGAGCTCGAAGAAGCCCGGCGGAGGCGGAACCTGCCGCTGCGGCTCGGGGCTACGGATGAACGCGAGGTATTTCACGGGTGCTCCTTGCATGGGTTCGATCAGGCGACGAACGAGGCCTGGCCAGATCGACATGGCACAGCAAAAAAGATCTGAATCGTCCGTGAGGTCAGCGCCGCGATTTCGGCTTGGGCTTCGGCTTGGCTTTCGCTTTCGGCTTCGGTTTGGCTTTGGCCTTCGGTGTGGCTTTGGCTTCTGCCTTCGGCTTCGTCTTCGAGACCTCGAGCGCCGCGAGCGTGTACAGCAACGCTTCGAAGCCTTCGTTGCCGAACGCCATGCCGTCTTCCGCCCAGCAGCCGTGCTCGTGGACGAGCATCGCAGCGGCGCTGCTGCGGATCGCCCATTGATCGATCCGGACTTGATCGAGCATGTAGTCATCGATCTCGGCCGCGAGGCCTTCGTC
This sequence comes from Kofleriaceae bacterium, assembly GCA_036490255.1. Lineage (GTDB taxonomy): Bacteria > Myxococcota_A > Polyangia > Haliangiales > Haliangiaceae > JABFXX01. Next base: position 4,464 of record DASXEF010000690.1, on the reverse strand, counting down.
GTCCATGTTGGCAAGGAGCTCGGCGGGCGGCACGGCCTTGAGGCGAGCGATCGACCACAGACCGGCGGTCGCCGGCCAGCGCGGCGGTTCGTTGTAGTTCGGAATCCCCGCCATGCACGCGCGCACGGTGACGTGATAGCCGGCTTGCACGAGCGCGTCGGCGATGTCGCGATCGGCGCCGCGCAGTGAGTCGATCGCCTGTGGTTGCTTCGCGTCGGGCTCGGCGATCACCTGGCGCCCGCATGCGATCATCACCGGCCATTTCGTCTGCGCCGACAGCGCACTCACGGCGCGGCGCACGACGGCTTGGCGCGTCGTCGCGCCCGCATCCGAGCGCGGCTGGGTCGTGCGATGCAACGCGTAGACGAGCGTGATGCGCGTACCCGATTTGACCGGCTCGATCTCGTGATCGACGTCGGAGAACAACGCGACCCACGGCACGACGCCTTCTGCCGGCGGACCACTCCAATCGAATCGCTTGGCGCCGCGGCCGTCATCGACGACGAACGCGCCGCCGGCGTGCTCGATCGGCAACCCGACAATCAGCGTGCCGATCAGATCGACCGAGCGCGGCGTATCTTTGTGGCGAGTGAACTTGTCGCCCTTCTTGTAGATGATCACGTCGGTGAGCTGCGCCGACAGCTTCAGCGTCGGCGACATCACCGCTTCGATCTCCGGCAGGATCGCCGCCGGATCGAAGCCGTGGACTTTGACGTCGCCGCGCGCGGTCAACCGCTTCGCGGATCGCACCTTCGGATCGATCTTCGTCACCGTGCCTTGCCCGTACGGCGCCGGCTCGGCGTGCTGATCTAGCCAATCGACGAAGATCGCATCGTCGATCGTGCCGACGTCACCGTCGGGCAGCGACAACGCGATCGCCTCGCGCACGCGCGCTTTACCGCTACAACACGACACCTCGACGAGCGTGTCGAGCGCGCCGCGCAGCTCGGCGACGCTCACTTCGGCGTCGCGGCGCTGCCGCCTGCGGAGCCAGCCGGAGCCGTCGCGCTACCGGTGTCGGCTGCAGGCGTTGGTGCGGGCGCGGGCGCGGGGGCGTGCACGGCGCTCGCCGTCATCAGCTCCATCGCGGCCTTGTTCATCTTCTCTTGCTGCTCGGGCGACAGCTTCGCGTAGCACGCGCCCGAGTCCTTCTCGGTCTTCGCGTCGGTCATGCACTTGGTGACCTCGGCCGACCACTTGTCGTCTTTGCAGTGCTGCAGACCGACGTCCTTCATCTTGTCCAGCACCTTGGCGTCGATGCCCGACTTCTCCATCGCCGCGCGCGACAGATCCATGCTGTGGTCGAGCGCCTTGGAGCAATCGGCGCCGCCGCCTTTGTTGCAACCGAAGGCAGCGAGCGACAGAACGAGCGCGAGCGAGATCGTCTTCATGGCTCGAAGCGTCGAGAGTTTTCGCGCGCGCGTCAACGCGGGCGACCATGTTTGAACGCTACTGCGCGGCGTACGACAGCGAAAGCGTCGCGTTCATCGGCGTCGCATCGACGACGTTCGGCGCGGTGAACGCGAACTGACGCGCCGTCGCGTAGCCGCCGGTGACGCTGCCGATGCCGACCTCGCCCGTGAACGTCACGCTCGCATCCAAGTTGTACGTCGTGTCGGTGCCGGCGAGCACCGGCACTTGCAAGCTCGCGCTCGCATGCGGCGCGATGATGTAGCGCGTGAACGGGCCGGCGCTGCCCGCCGTGACCGTGAGCGTCGCGACGGTGAACTGCGGCGTGCCGTTGCCGGACTCGGTCCAGCTGATGTCGTTCGGCGCGTACGTCGCGTTCGTGATCGACGGCATCGGATTCGCGACCGCGTCGAACATGTGCGGCACCGACGCGTACGGTTGGCGCGTCGCGACCAGCTGCGTGCCGTTCGCCGACGTGATCGTCGCGAGGTCGAGCTCGTCGACGCCGTGGATGTCGGGCATGTCGACATCGGCGGGGCCGGCATCGACCGCTTGGCTGCCCGACGTGTACAGCTCGTACGTGCCGGCCATCGCATCGGCTTCCATCGCGACCGACGTCATGTCGGCGGTGATGTTCTGCGCGGTGAACGTGGTGGTGAGCGGGCCCTGGAGAAAGCCGCTGCTGAGGTCGACCTGCGTGCTCTCGGGCGCCGCTTGGACGAACGAATTGTCATCGGCATCGGTGACGTAGAACAGGATCGACGGCGGGCAACCGACGACGCTCAGCGCGATCGCCGGCGCCGTGCCCGCGCCGGTTCCACACGACGACACGATGTTGACGTTGCCGTCGGCGCCGTCCGGCACGGTCACGGTCATCGTGCCCGGCGTCGCGGTGTTGGTGTCATCGCTCGGATCGCCGAGCACGAGCTGATCGCCGGCGACGACGCCGACGTACGTGTAGATCTCGGGATTGCGCGTGCCGCTGAACGTGCGTGCGATCGTGACGTTGCCGGAGCCCATCGTCGCCGTCGCGACGCCGGTCGCATCGGTCGCGATCTCGGAGATAACCGAGCTGTTCGCGTTCTGGAACAGCACGTCGACCCCCTGCTGTGGCGTCGCGCCATCGCGCACGGTGACCTTCACGACCGTCGGCTTGGGCGTTGCGCTTCCGGCTGCGCTGCCCGAATCGCCATCGTCGTCGCCACTCGTGAGCGTGCCCATGCAGGCGGCGGACAGGAGAGCAAACGCGATGCAAATGCGCATGGACCAGCCATATTTCAACAAGGGTGCCAGTCGAGAACCGCCGCGATCGCGCGGTGATAGCCGGCCTTCGGGGCGTTCCGTCGAGGCTGGGGTCCCCGATCTGCATCCCGTGGGATACGACCGGTTTGTCGAGGCCCTGCCAGTAGATGCAGGTCGAGGCGTCACCCGAGATCGGCAGCACGGTGTGTTAGCGTGAGAATGACTCTGATGGCGGAGCCTGACCTCGCGCTGCTGGACCGTTGGTGCGCGGGCGATGCTTCGGCGGGCAACGAGCTGTTTCACGCGCACTTCGCGACGCTCTACAAGTTCTTCGAGAACAAGACGCTCGGCGACGTCGACGATCTCGTGCAGGAGACGTTGCTCGAGTGCGTGCGGTCGCGCGATCGGTTCCGACGGCAGAGCACGTTTCGCACGTATCTGTTCGCGATCGCGCGTCACGTCTTGTTCCAGCACTGGCGCAAGAAATCGACGGCGCGACCGACGCTCGACTTCGACGACGTCTCGATCGAGTCGCTCAGCACGAGCGTCGGCACGAAGCTGACGAAGCTGTCGGAACGCGCGCGGCTCGTCACGGTGCTGCGGACGATGCCGCTCGATCAGCAGCTGTTGCTCGAGATGTTCTACTGGCAGGACTGCGATCGCGATCAGCTCGCCGAGATCTTCGACGTCGAGAGCGCGACGATCGGCAGCCGGCTGCATCGCGCGCGTCAGGCGATGAAGACGATGCTCGAGGCGCCGGCGAGCGGCATCGCGACGGTGCCCGACGATCTCGATTCGTGGGCTCGCTCGCTCGCTGAAAAGCTCGGCTAGTGCCGGACGCGTCGCATCAGCACGCTGTGTGAAACCACATCCGACGACGTCGAGAACACGGCGCCGGCCGGGACATCGGATCCGCAGATCGGCAACGCGCTGCCGCTGCCGCTGCCGCTCTGGCGAAGCGCATCTTCCCAACCCGGAACGGAGTCGCAGTTCGAGCCGACCGCGCCCGAGCCGAGCCCGCCGATCTGGCCCGAGCCGAGGCACTTCGTGGGCTGGACACACGTCGGAAGTTGGTCGGGAGTCATGCCGGCATGTTGATCAACCCACGATGCGATCAAGCGCGGCGTCGTGATGCAGACCGCGTGACCGGTCGCGTCCCAGTAGGCTTCGATGTCGGTGCCGAGGTCCGAGCCTGATCCCCAATCCGAACCAGAGCCGACGATATTGATCTGGATTCCCTTCTTCGTGAACGGCTCGTAGTTCGCGAAGTAGCGCGCGGTGAACATGCGCATTGCCGCGGTCGTTTCGTCGCCCGGCGCGCTCAGATCGTAGAACCGCGTCTTCGCGAGTGCGTCGCCCGAGCACGCGAGGTTGAAGAACTTGGGGGCGTCGCTACCGTACAGGACCGAGGCATCGATCGCGCTGTAGATCGGGCCTGCCATCGCGATCGCGTACATGTCCTGGTCGGAGCCGTCGTCGCCGCTGCCGTCGCTGCCGAAACACGCGGTCGGCGTGTGATTGGGATCGCTACCGACGGCGGCATCGAACGCCATCGAAGCGTCGAAGCCGCACAGCAGCGAGCCGTCGCTCTTCAACGCGATCTTGTAGCCCTCGTACGTGTTGCTGCCTTCGGTGATCGGCTTGACGTCGACGATCTTCACCTTGGCGACCTTCGTCGGGCCGCCGACCTCGAACTCGGCGCCGATGAGATCCGAGCCGCCGCACTGCTTGTCGCCGTCGACTCCGATGATCGTTTGCTTGTCGGGGCCGAGCTTGAGATCGAGCTTGCCCTTGCAGTGGCCACCTTCGAGT
>DASXEF010000663.1:0-2685 GCA_036490255.1 Kofleriaceae bacterium | reverse complement strand
CTGCTGGAGCGAGTCGGCCAGGGCGGGATGGCGATCGTGTATCGAGGGCTCGACCGCAGCTTGAAGCGCGTCGTCGCGGTGAAGATCCTGCATCGCCACCTCGCCGACTATCAGGAAGCGCGCGATCGGTTCCAGCGCGAGGCGCAAGCGGTCGCGAAGCTGCGCCACGAGAACATCCTCGAGATCTTCGATTACTCGGCGAAAGAAGGCTCCGAGAGCTACATCGTCACCGAGTTCATCGAAGGTCAGACGCTCAAGCAAGTCATCACCGACCGGCCGATCGTCTATCCGGAAATCGGCGCGATGGTCATGCTGCAAGTCTGTCGCGCGCTCGCGCACGCGCACGCCGGATCGATCCTGCATCGCGACGTCAAACCCGAGAACATCATGATCCGCTCGGACGGCGTCGTGAAGCTGATGGACTTCGGGATCTCGCACATGGTCGATCTCGAGCGGCTCACCGTCACGGGCCAGCTGCTCGGCTCGCCGGCGTACATGGCGCCCGAGCACGTCGAAGGCCGGCCGCTCGACTTTCGCACCGACGTGTTCGCGGCGGGCATCGTGCTGTACCAGCTCGCCGTCGGCAAGCTGCCGTTCGAGGGCAAGAACCCGCACGAGGTGCTCAAGCGCATCGCGGAGTGCAAGTTCGTCGATCCGCGCCAGGCGAACCCGCGGATCGGCAATCGACTCGGCCGCATCATCTTGCGCGCGATGGCGGCGGCGCCCGACGATCGCTATCCCAGCATCGCCGAGATGGTCGTCGCGCTCGAGGGTTACCTTGACGAGTCCGGCCTGCCGAGCGACAAGATTCCCGCCGAGCTCGGACGCTATTTTTCGGCGCCGGCGTCGTACGAAGAAGCGCTCAAGACACGCCTCGTCGACACGCTGACGCGCGCGGGCCAGACCAAGCTCGACGACGACAACCGCGCCGGCGCGCTCGACGCGTTCGATCGCGTGCTGACGATCGATCCGCACAACGCGCGCGTGCTCGCGATCCTCGATCGGCTGAATCGGCGCGCGCGGATGAAGACGACCGCGCTCGCCGTGCTCGGCGTCGGCGTCGTCGCGCTCGGCGCGTTCTTCGTGCACGAGCACCAGCTGCCGGGCCCGTCGGGCGCGCCGAACCTCGACGTGACGTTGGCGAGCTCGCAGCCGACGACGACCGCGGTCGCGCACGATGATCCGCCGCCGCCGCCGAAGCTCGACGTGCCGGTCGGCAGCGCCGCGGTGGTCGCGGCGGTCGTGCACGACGCGCCAGAAGCGATCGCCGTCGATGCCGCGGTCGCGACCATCGAGCCTAGCGTCGTGCTCGTTCATGTGCTGCCGGGCTCGCGTGGCACCATCGACGGCGCGACGTGGGTGAGCGAAAAAGATCGCGAGCTCGCCATCACGATCGATCATCCGACCGACGTCAGGGTCGTGAACGACGTCGCGAGAGACGTGTCGGTGCACGTCGAGCCCGGCATGAAGCTGGTCAACGCCGAGCAGCAGTTTCGCCCGGCGTCGATCACGCCGCGATGCGCGCTCGCCGGCGTGACCGTCACGATCGACAACAGTCCGCGCAACCTCGAGACGGCGGCGACGATCCCGTTCGAGCTCTACGCGACGTCATCGACGCAGAAGGTCGACGTCAAGTTCACCGACGCGCGCGGCAACGTCGACGAGCAACAGATCGACGCGAGGGCCGGCAAGGCGCAGGAAGTCACGTGCGCGCTGCACTGATCGCGCTCGCGCTGGCATCCGCCACGGCGCACGCCGCACCCGGCGACGAGCCGCCGCGACCGCGCACGACGCCGAACGACGATCTCGATCGCGCGCGCGAGGCCTATCGCAACGGCCAGTACGCGATCGCGCTGCCGCTGTACAACGCCCTGCTCTATCCGCCGCCGCCGCGGCTCGCCTCGCCGCACGAGCTCACCGACGCGTACGTCGCGCTCGGCGTGTGTCGCTTCGAGACCGGCGATGCGACCGGCGCGAAGCGCGAGTTCGAGCAAGCGCTCGCACTCGATCCGAATGCCGCGATCGATCCGCTGATCGTCAGCGACAACGCCGTGCGCCAGGCGTTCATCGAGACCAAGCTCGACATCCGCGCGCGCGATCGCGCCGAAGCCGAGGTCAAGCATCGCGCCGAGCTGCGGCAGATCCGCAACGGCATGGTCGGCGTCGAGCCGCACTCGCTCGTCGTCGCGCTGCTGCCGTTCGGCTTGGGCCAGTTTCAGAACAACCAGTTGATGAAGGGCACGCTGTTCGCGGCGAGCGAAGGCGTGACGTTCGTCGGCAGCCTCGGCGTCTGGTACTACCTCGTCAACGAGTACGGCATTCGCTCGACCCATGTTCCGCTCGAGGACGCGGCGACCGTGCGCCACTTGCAGCAGATCGAGATCGGTAGCGGCATCGCGTTCCTCGGCCTGTGGCTGTGGGGCGCGATCGACGCGTATCGCCATTACAAACCGTCGACGCAGGTCCAGCTCGACGAGTCGCTGTTGCCGCCGGAGCTGCGCGAGATCGACAAGCCCGCGCCCAAACACAAGTCACCGACGTCGCTGCTCGAGCATATCGTCCCGATCGTCACGCAGACCGGCGTGGGCATCGGGCTTGGATGGGAGAACTGATGCCCTCGCTTCGCCTCACCGCACCCGGCCAGTCGCCGACGATCTATCACCTGCACAAGAAGATCACGTCGCT
>DASXEF010000652.1:0-40989 GCA_036490255.1 Kofleriaceae bacterium | reverse complement strand
CGCTGCCGAACAACTGGTTCAACCTCACCGGCGTGTGGAACCTCATCACGAATCACCTCACGGCGACGACGAACATCAAGATCTCGGGCTCGACCGAGGACCCGAACCGGCTCGTCGAGTATCGCGATCTGATGTACGGCGCCAACGGGTTGCCGACCGGCACGACGAACACGCTCGCGACCGACCTCGTGCTCGATCAGCTACCGCCGATCGCCGATCTGTCCGTGGGGTTGACGTATACGCCGTTCGACAAGCTCTCGATTCGCGCGACCGCGTTCGACGCGCTCGGCGGCCACGACTACTATCCCGACGTGTTCTTCGACTACGAGCCGCACCTCGAGTACCTGCCGAACCCCCAAGCGGGCTTCCGCGCGTACTTGACCGCGATGTACCAGTACTGATCACTCGACCGTGCTGCTGCATGCACCGTCGACGCAGGTCGCGACGATGGTCTGGCTACCGCTCGGCACGCTGCCGTCCTCGGCCTTCGTCGGCGATGCGCAGCCGCGCGCACCGCACTGCGCCTCCTCGCATCGATCGTAGGTGGCTTCCTCGGCCTGGGCGGCACTGCCGTCCGACGCCGCGATGCCGAGCACGATCGCGCCGCAGCACTCGAGATGGACGAGCAAGACGCAGTCGGCGGCGACGGTGCAGGTCGTCACGATCGGCGGCCCCTCGATCGCGCACGACGTCAGCTCGAGCTCTGCGTCCGGGGTCGACACGGCACCGGTCTGGCAGCCGACAAGCACGACGAGCCAGAGCCGCTTCATGGCGATCGATAAAGCAAGCCACGCACCAGCGGTAAGCCACCGGATCGGCGTGACTCGCCGACAGTTTTCTGATGCCGTAGCAGACGATGAAGCGCGTCGCCGCTCGCCGGCACCATCACGAGCTCCACCGCAGCGGGCGCACCGGTTGGTTGCGCGCCGCCGTGCTCGGCTCGAACGACGCGATCGTGTCGACGTCGTCGCTGATGATGGGCGTCGCCGGCTCCGAGGCATCGCCGCGCGCGATCATGATCGCCGGCGTCGCCGGGCTCGCGGCCGGCGCCATGTCGATGGCGGTCGGCGAGTTCGTCTCGGTCAGCTCGCAGCGCGACGCCGAGATCGCCGACATCGCGATCGAGAAGCGCGAGCTCGCCGAAGCACCGGAAGGCGAGCTCAAGGAGCTGGCCGGCATCTACCGCGATCGCGGGCTCGAATCGCACCTCGCGATGGAGGTCGCGAAGCAGCTGACCAAGCACGACGGGCTCGCCACCCACCTCCGCGACGAGCTCGGCATCGAGGACAACCACGGCCGCGCGCGCCCGCTGCAGGCCGCATGGGTCTCGGCGGCGAGCTTCGCCTCGTTCGCGCTGATCCCGATTGCGGCCCTCGTGCTGGTCCCGAGCCACGCGCTGTACGCGATTCCCGCAGCGTCGCTCGTCGGGCTCGCCGGGCTCGGTGCGTTTGGCGCGTACCTCGGCGGTGCGCCGATGCTGGCGGCGTCGGTGCGCGTGACGATCGGCGGTGCGATCGCGATGGCGCTGACTGCATTGATCGGCCGGCTGCTCGGCGTCGCTGCGGGATAGATGTTATTCTCGCAGACCGGGGTTCCGTGTCCAAGAAGCGCGTCCTCGCGATCTCCTCCGACCTCGACCAGCTGCGGCGCATCGTCGCGACGCTCGAGCGCGCGGGTGCCGAGGTCGATGCGGTACGCAGCCCGAGCGCGATCGGCGGCGATGCGATCCCACATCGCTACGTGTTCGCCGCGATCCCCGGTGCGAGCGCGACCGAGATCAGCTCGCTCACGGCGCTGTTGCCCAAGTTGCGCGACCGCGCGCACGTCACGGTCGTCACGCCGAAGGCGTCGCTGTCGGATCTGACGCAGTACTTGAAAGACGATCGCGTCAACCACGTCGTCGTCGGCGAAGAGCTCGATCACGGCGTGTTCGTCACCGCGCAGAAGCTGCTCACCGGCGACATCTTCGGCATCGAGAAGTATCTGCCGCTCGGCACCGAGGTGAAGTACGCGCGGATTCGCGACTTCGAAGGCCGCGGCAAGGCGATCCAGACCGTGCTCGACTACGCCGAGGCGCAGAAGATGCGCCGGCAAATTCGCAACGCGATCGGCTCGGTCTGTGAAGAGCTGCTGATGAACGCGCTCTACGACGCGCCGGTCGACGCCGACGGCAAGCCGGTGTTCGCCGAGGTCGATCCGCACGACCGCACGACGGTGCGCTCGCCGCGGCCGGTCTCGATCAGATACGCCGCGACCGAGGACACCTTTGCAGTTGCCGTTCGCGATCGCTTCGGCCGGCTCGCGAAGAACACGATCCTGTCGTACATCGAAAAGTGCATCCACTCGCCGAATCAGATCGATCGCAAGACATACGGCGCCGGGCTCGGCCTGTACTTGGTCGCGAACGCGGCGGCGTCGTACATCGTCAACGTCGCGTACGACGTCGCGACCGAGGTCGTGTGCACGTTCGATCGCGGCGCGAAAGCTCCGCTCCGGCTCGTCGGCGTGTTCGTGCATCCGGGCGGCGCCGAGATGCTCAAGCGCGGGCCGACGGCGGAGATCACGCTCGACGAGGTGCTGAAGCAGGGCACCGTCGATGGCTGAACGCCAGTTCGGGCCGTATCGGCTCGTGCGCCAGATTGCCGTCGGCGGCATGGCCGAGATCCACCTCGCGAAGACCAAGGGGATCGCCGGGTTCGAAAAGTATGTCGCGCTGAAAATGATCCACCCGAACTTCGCGGAGGACGAGCAATTCATCCAGATGCTCGTCGACGAAGCGAAGATCGCGGTGCAGCTCAACCACGCGAACATCGCCCAGACGTTCGACCTCGGCCGCGTCGGCGAAGTCTTCTACATCACGATGGAGTACGTCGATGGCGCGGATCTCTACAAGATCCTGCGCAAGGCGTCGGAGACCGACATCGAGATGCCGCTCGAGGTCGCCGCATACATCGCGAAAGAAGTCGCGAGCGCGCTCGATCACGCGCACAAGAAGCGAACGCCGCAGGGCAAGTCGCTCGGCATCGTGCATCGCGACGTGTCGCCGCAAAACGTGCTGATCAGCTACACCGGCGAGGTCAAGCTCGTCGATTTCGGCATCGCGAAGGCGACGATGAAAGCGCGCCAGACTGCCGTCGGCGTGATCAAGGGCAAGTACTACTACATGAGCCCCGAACAGGCCTGGGGCGATCCGATCGACTTCCGCTCCGACATTTTTTCGGCCGGGATTGTCCTCTACGAGATGATCACCGGGCAGATGCTCTATCTCGAGGAGGATCTGCACAAGCTGCTCGACATGGCGCGCAAGGCCGACATCGCGTCGCCGACGACGTTGCGGCGCGGAATTCCCGCGCAGCTCGAGCGCATCGTGATGCACGCGCTCGCGCGCCAGAAAGAGGATCGCTATCAAAGCGCCGGCGACTTCGCGACCGACCTCGAGCGCTTCCTGCACGCGTACTCGCCGATCTCGACGTCGAGCAAAGTCGCGGCGCTGATCAAGAAAGTCATCGGCGATCCGGTCGAGGTCCCCGACGAGATCGAGATCCGCGAGGGTCCGATCTCGACGCATCAGCTCGATGTCGCCGACATCGTCCACAGCCCCGACGAGCTGCGCGACGAGAACAGCATGATCTTCAAGCTCGACGATCTGAAGCCGCAGGCTCCGGTCGCGAAGCCCGCGCCGAAGCCGATCGCGAAGCCGGTCGCGAAACGCGATCGCAACGAGCCGACGCGCGAGGTCCAGCCGGCGCCGCTCGGACCGGTCGACGACGAAGATAGCGGCCTGTTGCCGATGTCGCCGCCGCCGCCGCTCGCGAAGGCGAAGCTGTGGGACACGCTCGGCACCGACGAGCTCGACAACGTCGGCGAGAACACGATGGTGACGGGCGCGCCGAACCCGAGCTTCATGATGATGGACGGCGATGGCGTCGAGGCGACGATGGTCACCGGCGCGCCCGAGCCGCACGAAATCGACGAGCTCGGCGACGATCTCGACGACTCCGAGACGCTCGCCACGACGCGCGAGAAGCCGAACCGCGCCAACGACGACGACGGTGGTCCGACGGTGCAGCGCGATTTCGCGCGCAGTCGCCGGGCGACCGCGCAACGCTCGGGCGCGCCACCACCGGCACTCGCCGCGAAGATCCACGCGCCGGCGGTCAGCGAGCTGCGCAAACCAAAGCCGTCGCGCAAGACGCCGAGCGCCGGCGTGCCGAACGTGTTGCAGCAGATCGTCGGCGCGCAGCGCAACGAGCCGATGCCGGCACCGTCGCCGATGCAGCTGCCGGTCGCGCCGCCGATGCAGATCGCGCACACGCCCGAGCCGTTGCCGGCGCCACCGCTCGTCGGTGGGCCTGCGCCGCTGACGACGCCGCCGCCGGGCACGCCGCTGCAAATGGTGCCCGGCGTGCCGCCGCATCTCGCGCCGTATCAATACGGTCAGCCGCAACCGCCGCCGCAACAAACGTTCGGGCTCGGCTATCCGACGGTGACGCCGGGCTCGTTGTACCAGCTGCAGAACGGCCAGCCGCCGATGTCGCCGACCGGCCAGCTGCGCTTGTTCGAAGCCGACGAGCTTCCGGCGCAGTATCGGATGTCGCGCGGCGTGCCGCAGTGGCTGAAAGTCGGGCTCGCCGGCGCGCTCGCAGTCTCGGTCGCCGCCGGCGTGACGTTCTTCATCATTCGCTCGATGCAATCGACCGACGCGCCCGCACTCGCGACGGTGCACGTCGATTCGGTGCCGCACGGCGCCGATGTCTACTTCGACGGCATGCACCTCGCCGGCACGACGCCGCTCGCCGTGCCGAACGAGACCGCGGGCAAGACGATCGAGATTCGCGTCGAGCTCGCGAAGCACAAGACCGCGACCGAGCAGTTTCAGATTCCGGCCGACGGCGGCGACGTCACGTTCATGGCCGATCTCAAGCCGCTCAGCGGCAAGCTCGTGTGCGTATCGAAGCCCGACGGCGCCGACTTGTACATCGACGGTCGGTTGCGCGGCCGCACGCCGGTGACGATCAGCGACGTCGATCTCGAATCGAAGCAAGTCGAGCTTCGCCTCAAGGATTACCAGCCGTACACGCTACCGCTGAAGTGGCCGGCGTCGGGCGAGATCGACATCGACGCCAAGCTCGTCAAATGATCCGTCCGCGGAACCTGAGCGGAGAAATCTCGCCGATGCCCACGCCTATGCCGACGCCCTGATCTGATACCTTGCGTGCACCATGGTTGCTGCACGACAGGCTCCAGCAAGCGAGATCACGACGCTCCTCGGACGAGGCGCGGCGTTCGAAGGCAAGCTCACGTTCGAGGGCACGGTCCGGATCGACGGTCGCTTCAAAGGCGAAGTCTTCTCGGAAGACGTGCTCGTGATCGGCGATGGCGCGCAGGTCGAAGCGACGATCGATGTCGGCGAAGTGATCATCCAAGGCACCGTCGTGGGGAACATCACCGCGAAGCGGTCGATCGAGATTCATGCGCCAGGTCGCGTGAAAGGCGACCTGCACACACCTGCACTCCAGATCGACAAGGGCGTCATCTTCGAAGGACGGTCCTTCATGGAAGCCGCTCTGCAGAATCGTCCTACTCAGACACCGACTGCGCCGAAACCCGCACCTGTGAAGTGACTTAGATCGATCTGGCGAGTTGGCGGGTCGAGCGTAGTATGAGCTTTGATGAGGTCAACTCTCTGGGTCCTGCCGATGATGTTGGCGGCGGCGTGCTCGGGTGGAAATTCGACCACTGATTCGACTCAACAAGACGAGAATTCGGCCGATCACAAGGGTGGCCAAGGTGGCCATTCCAACGGGCCGACGTTCGCGGACGTCTGGCTCACGCACTCGAATGCAGATCTGCTGCAGACGAGCGATACCGCGTGGACGCTGTCGAAGACCGGCAGCGTCGACACGACCACGCAGGTCGTGACGTGGACGATCACGACGACGAAGGGCGCGACCACCGGCGGCAACCTCGTCGTCGACGGCGATCTCGATCTGACGAACATCGGCAACGGTCCGGCGACGCTCGGCAACATCGTCGTCAATCTGCAGACGCGCAAAGGCCACAGCCACGGCGGCGGTTGCGGCGGTCACGGCCGTCACGGTTACGAGAACGACGGTTGGGAGACCATCGCGTCGGACGTCGCGAACGCGACGAACGATCTCGCAGCGACGAGCGCGAACGTCGTCGCCGACGAGAACGTCGAGCATCAAGGCACGTTCGACGTCGGTCCCGGCTCGGGCAAGCTCTACTTCCTCGATCGCGCGACGAACAGCGTGTTCTCGCTCGTCCCCGAAGTCACGCTGCCGAAGTTCAGCGAGACGCCGCTGCTGTTCTCGGCGTCGTTCGACAACAACGTGCTCGGGCTCGCGAAGAGCGACGACGTGCGCGTCGAAGTGATCGTCACGTTCGGCAACCACGCGCTCGGCGGTCCCGGCTCGGGCATCGACATCGACATCAACGGCAACGGCGTGATCGATCCCGACGAGCATCGCGTGCGCAGCGTGTCGAACCTGTTCGAGCGCAACGTGCCGGCGACGCTCGCCGGCAACACGACGCTGACGACGAGCGACGCGGTCGCCGATATCGCGACGACCGGCACCGTGACGTTCTCGAACGCGCAGATCGATCTCGCGACCGGCAAGGTCACCGCCGACTACGATCCGGGCGCGTCGGGCGGCTCGATCACGAACTGCGCGCACGCGACGGGCACCGGCGTCAGCGACATGATCGGACCACTCATCTACACGATCGTGGCGCCCGACAACCTGACGTCGTGCGACACCGAGATCATTCATCAGGTGGTGTGCACGCCGGGCACGCAAGGCTGCGGCTGGCACGACAACGACCTCGTGACGTGGTCGCAGATCGCGTGGGGCGGCGGCGAATCGGGCTTGCTCGAGAGCGAGTTCGACGCCGTGTTCGCCCCCGAAAGCGACCTGATGGAAATCGGCATTCCCGGCGCGGCCGGGTTCTCGATCATCTGGGATGCGCCCGACAACCTCGTCACGTTCTTGCCGGCAACCGGCGCGCCCGGTCAGCTCACCGCGGACCTGCTCGATCCGACCGTCAGCGCGTCGGGCTCGTACGGCGGCGAGGTCGCGACGATGCGGCTCAACATCGCGTTCGGTGATGACAACCTGCTCGGCGCGACGACGAGCATCCATCTCGGCGATCTCAGCGTGTGCAACCTGACCGGCACGCAGGCGCCGCTCAACGGGCTGACGGTGCGCGCGGTCCAGGCGCAGGCGAACACGATCCTCGGCGGTGGCACCGGCTCGGTGTCGTTGCTCGACATGTTCACCGTCATCAACAACATCGACATGTCGTTCAACGGCGGCCCGGTCTCGACGTTCGCCCAGCAGAGCCTGTTCAACGGCGCCTGCCCGTAACTACGGCGCGCTCTCGATCAACCGCGACGCCGTCGCGTTCTTGCCGAGCACGTAGATCGTCGAGCCCGCGCCGGCGAGCGCCGTGTAGCTGGCGGCGTTCGCGCTCGGCGGCGGCACGACCGACCACAGCCCGGCGTGCAAGTGCAAGAGCGTTCCGGAATCGCCGGCTGCGAACACGTCGTCGTCGCTCGTGCCCCAGACCGCATGCAGCGTCACCGTCACGCCGGTCGCCATCGGCGTCGACCACGCGGTGCCGTCGTAGTGGCGAATCTCGCCGTTGTTGCCGACCGCGTAGACGTCTTGCGACGACACGCCCCACAGCCCGTACCACATGCCTTCGGCGAGCGTCGTCGAGGCGGTGGTCGGATACGACTCGAGCCCGCCACCGCCGAGAAACACGGTGTCATCGGGCGCGACCCAGATCGCGGTGATGCTGCCGAGCGTGTTTCCGTTCGCACCGAAAACCTGGTTCCACGTGCCGGCGTCGTCCTGGACGAGGCCTTCGCCCGCGGCGTACGCCGTCGACGCGTCGCCGCCGACCGCCATGAGCCCGAGGCCGGCCGGCTGCGGTTGCGCGGTCCACGCGGAGCCGTCCCAGTGCTCGACCGTAGAGCTCGCTGCGTTGCCGCCGACCGCGTACGCATCGTCGGCGGCGCGCGCCCACACGCCGATCCAATCGCTGCCGGCTTGGTACGTCGACCACATCGCGCCGTCGAACTGCGCGAGCGTGCCCTCATCGGCGGCGGCGAACAGCATGTTCGGACCGGCCGCGGACGCGCTCGCGAAGTCGACGTTCGGCGGCGACATCGAGTTGCTCCAGCACAAGCCGGTGTAATGCGAAACCTGCGCGCCGTTCGCCGCGAAGACGTCGGCGGGCCCGCTGCCGGCGATGCTCGACACCATCGGCGGCGACACCAACGACACCCACGTGCCGCCGCCGTCGCTGCGCAGGATCCCGGCCGAACCGCCGGCGAACACGTCGGTGCTGCCGTCGCCCCAGATCGTCTCGACGGCATCGGCGTCCTGGCTGGTCCACGTCTGACCGTCGGGCGAGTGATAGATGCCGGTGTTGCCGCCGACGTAGAGATCGCTCGCGCTGCTGCCCCACACCGCGTCGAGGTTGCCGCTGCCGGCGCTCGTCGCCGACCATGTCGAGCCGTTGTAGTGAATGACCGCGCCGGTCTTGCCGACGGCGTAGACGTTCGTCGGGCTCGTTCCCCACACCGCGGCGAGCGTCGCGGCCGTGCCCGTGCTCGTCAGTTGCGTCCACGCGCCGGCGGTGAAGTGCTCGACGTCGCCGGCGAGCCCGACCGCGAATGCTTCGTCGTCGCCGGCGGCCCATACCGCGTGCGTGAGCGCGACCGTCGTCGTCGTCGTCCACGCGCCGCCGACGAGGTGATAGACCGATTCGGTGCTCGTGCCGACGAACAGGTGCGCCGAGCTCGTGCCGGAAATGCTCGTGATCGTCGCGCCGCCGGTCAGCGCCGGAAACGTCGCATCGGGCTCCCAATGCGCGCCGTCGTAGTGGACGAGCGTCGTGCCGCCGGCCCACGCATCGCCGGAGCCGGCCGCGAACACGACGGCGTAGCTCGCGCTCGGCACGGTCATCGGATTCCAGCCGATCTGGCGACAGCCTTCGATGTCGACCGAGCACATCTGGCACGCGTTATCGACGCAGACGCCGTCGGGCACGACATCGGTGCGGCACGGCGAGCCGTCGGGCATGTTGTCGCACGCTCCGACCTCGAGCGGGTTCGCGCAATACGTAGGTGGCGCGGCGCAGGCTAGCTCCTGCGGACACACCCACGACATGCCGTCGCTCGCGCAATCGTGCGATTTCGGCCCGAAGCAGCCCGCAAGCACGATCGTGCCGATTGCTGCATATCGCGGCATGCCCGGCCGGATGATAACATTGCAGCTCTGCTGCCGATGATCGGTTCGGTTCTGCACGATCGATGGCGGATCTTGGCCGAGCTCGGACGAGGCGGCATGGGTGAAGTCTGGCTCGCGGAGCACATCGAGCTCGGGCGTAAAGAAGCGCTCAAGATCTTGAAGCCGCAGGCCGCGAAAGATCCGCAGTTCGTGTCGCGGTTCCGGCGCGAGGCGCGCGCGGTCAATCGCCTGCGCCATCCCAACATCGTCGCGCTCCACGATTTCGGCCAGCTTCCCGACGAGCGGTTCTACATCGCGATGGAGTACGCCGAAGGCCCGACGCTGTTCGAGCTGCTGCGGCTCGGCCCGCCGTTCTCGGTCACGCGCGCGCTGCACGTGCTCGCGCAGCTCGCGTACGCGCTGCATCACGCGCACTCGCGCGGCGTCGTGCATCGCGATCTGAAGCCGGCGAACCTCATGCTGTGCGGGCCCGACGACACGCTCAAAGTCCTCGACTTCGGGATGGCGAAGATCGTCGCCGGCGATGCGGTCGAGAGCGTCGCGCTGTCGAACACGAACATCATCTGGGGCACGGCGAAGTACATGTCGCCCGAGCGCGTGACCGGCACCGGCAACGATCCGCGCACCGACCTCTACGCGATCGGCTGCCTCGCGACGGAGATCTTGACCGGCTCGCCGCCGTTCACGGGCTCGGCGAGCTCGATCATCGACGCGCACCTCACGAGCGCGCCGCCGATCCCGAGCGTCCGGCGACCGGACGTTCCGCGCGAGCTCGATGCCGTGATCTTGAAGCTGCTCGAGAAGAAGCCGGAGCGCCGCTACGCGACTGCCGCCGAATTATTCGCGGCACTCCGCCGCGTGCCGGGGTATCCGCAGACGCGTCCCGAGCCGCGTCGGCGCTACATTCCCGTCGAGCGCAGCCCCGAAGAGCTCGCCGATCGCAGCGACGATCGCTACGGCAACATGCGCGGCGCGTTGCGCCAGGTCGCGGAGCTGCTGCTCGATCTCGGCGTCGACGACACGCGCTTGCTCGGCCGGCTCGCGGCGTTTCGCGATCACGAGCGCTCGCTCGCGCGGCTCGAAGCGGCGCAAGACGCGCTCGAGCACGAAGCCGCGGCGGTGCGCGAGACCGCCGGCGATCGTCAAGCGCAGCTGCGGTTCGCGCTCGGCGAGCTGCGCTTCGTCGCCTCGGATCGGCCCGAAGATCTCGACCACGCTACCGAGCTCGAGACGCGGCTCGCGAACGCCGTCGCCGATGGCGAGCGTGCGCTGGCGCTCGATGAAGGCATCGCGAAAGTGGCGACGCTGCGCGCGGAAAACTTGGATCGCCTTCGCATCGCCTACGATGCGTTGCTAGGCGTCGTCGATGACATCTTGCCCGAGTTCGAGCACGAGCCCGCGCTCGCCGGGCTCGTCGAGCGGCTCGAGGCGGTTCGAGCTAGGCGACAGTGAGGATGAGGCCGCGCGCCGACGACGCGCGTGATAGAATTTTGCAGTGATCGGTCAGCTCGTGGATGGACACGAGATCGTCCGCACTCTCGGCACCGGCGGCATGGGCGAGGTGTATCTCGCTCGCTCGGTTTCGACCGGCGCGTTGCGAGCGCTCAAAGTCGTGCGCACCGATCGCGATACCGGCCCGCAAGCGACCGGGCGCTTTCGCCGCGAAGTCCTCGCGCTCGGCCGGCTGCGCCATCCCGGCATCGTGCAGATGACGGGCGCCGGCCGGCTCGCGTCGGGCGCGTTCTACTACAACATGGAGTACGTCAACGGCCTCGACCTGCAGGCCGCCGTCGAAGCGCGCGGGCCGTTTCCGCTCGTCGACGCGGTCACCGTGCTCGAGCGGATCGCATCGGCGCTCGCATTCGCGCACGCGCAGGGCGTGATCCATCGCGATCTCAAGCCCGCCAACGTGCTGCTGCAAGACGGCGAGCCGGGCGGCGCGAAGATCATCGACTTCGGCCTCGCGAAGCTCGCGGCCGACGAAGGGCTCACGCGGCTCACCGACGATCAACAAGTGCTCGGCTCGCCGCTGTACTGGGCGCCGGAGCAGAGCTCGACGGCCGCCGTCGGGCCGCCGGCCGACGTGTACTCGCTCGCCGGGCTCGCGTACTTCGCGCTGTCGGGCACGCCGATCTTCACCGCGCGACCGGCCGTGATCATGGTCTACGCGCACCTGCACGAGCCGCCGCAGCGGTTGTCGGCGCGCTGCCCCGAGCTCGACATTCCGGCGAGCCTCGACGAGCTGTTCCTCGCATGCGCCGCGAAGCAACCGGGCGATCGGCCGACCGCGGAGCAGATCGCGAGCGAGCTCGCGGCGCTGCTCGCGTCGCCGCAGATGCAGGTCGCGCACGAGATCGCCTCGTCGCGCACGCGCACGAAGCGGCCGTCGGATCTGTTCGGATCGGTCACCGGCAACGATCTCAAGGACGCGCTGACCGCGCAGATCCGCCAGGTCGTGATCGAGCTCGCGCACGCGACGAACGCGCCGACGCGCGACGTCGAAGATGTCCAGATCGAGCTCGAGAACCGCGAGCTCGATCTCGCGATGCTCGACGCCGATTCGTCGCCGTCGCCGCGGCTCGTCGAAGTTCGCGCCGTCGTCGAGAGCTTGCACGCGGCGCTCGAGACCGCGTTTCGCGCGCTCACCGATATCGTGCTCGCGCGTCGCAAGGAGGCGCCGGCCGATGCCGCGTCGCTCTACGTCGAGCTCGACGCGCTGTTCGCGAGGTACCGCACGCTATGAGCTCGCTCGATCGCACGATGATCGATGCGAAGCGGCCGACCTCCGCTGGCGATGACGCGCCGAAGCTGCAGCTGACGCCGGGCCTGCGCATCAAGCACTACGAGCTGATCCGCGAGCTCGGTCGCGGCGGCATGGGCCAGGTCTATCTCGCGCGCGATACGCGGCTCGGTCGCCGCGTCGCGATGAAGTTTCTCGGCACGACCTCGACGAAGCTGTCCGAGCGGTTTCTCGTCGAGGCGCGCGCGACCGCGCGGTGCAGTCACGAGAACATCGTCGTGATCCACGAGGTCGAGCTGTTCCGCGGCCTGCCGTACATGGTGCTCGAGTACGTCGAGGGCACGCAGCTGTCGAAGGTGATGGCGGGCCGGCGCGTGCCGCTCGGCCGCATGATCGAGCTCGTCGTGCCGGTCGCGAAGGCGCTCGCGCACGCGCATGCCGCGAACATCGTGCATCGCGATCTCAAGCCCGAGAACATCGTCGTGACGCTGCAGGGCACGGTCAAAGTGCTCGATTTCGGCATCGCGACGCTGTTCGCGTCGAAGCAGAAAGAGCCGGCCGCGAGCGATTCCGGATCCGGCCGCATGGCATCGATCGCCGGCACGCTGCCGTTCATGTCGCCCGAGCAGCTCGGCATGGACGAGGTCGATCACAGAAGCGACATCTGGGCGCTCGGCATCATCATGTGGGAGCTGCTCGCCGGTAAGCATCCGCTCGATCCGGTCACGCAGGGCCGCTTGTTCGGCGCCGCCGCCGAGCTCGACGTGCCGATGCCGTCGATCGCCGACGAGGTTCCCGGCTTGCCGGATCGGCTCGTCGCGGCGATCGGCAAGTGCCTCGCGAAACGCAAAGCCGATCGCTACTCGACCGCGACCGAGCTGCTCGCCGAGCTCGAGCCGCTGCTGCCGAATCGCGCGGGCCGCAAGCTCGTCGCCGACGAGAGCCCGTATCCCGGCCTCAACGCGTTTCAAGAGACCGATGCCGATCGCTTTTTCGGCCGCTCGCTCGACGTCGCGAGCATGACGCTGCGCTTGCGCGAGCAACCGCTCGTCGGCGTGGTCGGTCCGTCGGGCGTCGGCAAGTCGTCGTTCGTGCGCGCCGGTGTGGTGCCCGCGCTCAAGGCATCGGGCGAGCCGTGGGAAGTGATGATCGTGCGGCCCGGCCGCAATCCGCTCGGCGCACTCGCGAGCGCGCTCGATCAAGTCCGCGATCCGCGCGAGAGCGATCCGCAACTGCCGATCGGCGGAGATCTCGCGGCGCAGTTGCGCGACGAGCCGGGTGCGTTCGGCGCGCGACTTCGCGCACGTGCCGCGCGGCGGCGCTGCCAGATCTTGCTGTTCGTCGATCAACACGAAGAGCTCTACACGCTCGTCCACGACACGGCCGAGCGGCTCGCGTTCACCGCGTGCTTGGTCGGCGCCGCCGACGACGCGGCCGGCCCACTGCGCGTCGTCGTGTCGATGCGCTCGGATTTTCTCGATCGCGCCGCCGAGGATCGCGCGTTCGTCGAAGAGCTCGCGCGCGGGCTCGTGTTCTTGCAACCGCCGACGCGCGCCGGGCTCGAAGAAGCGCTGGTCCAGCCGCTCGAGATGCTCGGCTACGCGTTCGAGCCCGGCGTCGCCGCCGCGATGCTCGACACGCTCGGCGCGACGCCCGGTCCGCTGCCGCTCTTGCAGTTCACCGCGGCGAAGCTGTGGGAGGGCCGCGATCGCGCGCGCCGCGTGCTCACGCATGCGAGCTACGTCGCGATGGGCGGCGTCGCCGGCGCGCTCGCGACGCACGCCGACGAAGTGCTCGGCCGCTTCGTCGCACCCGATCAGAAGCTCGTCAAACAGATCTTCATGCGGCTCGTCACGCCCGAGCGCACGCGCCAGATCGTCGACGCGAGCGAGCTGCACGAGCTGTCGCCCGAAGTCGATCGCATCATCGGTCTGCTGGTAAGCGCCCGGCTCGTCGTCGTGCACACGCGCGGCGGCGCCGACGGCGATGGCTCGCCCGCGATCGAGCTCGTCCACGAATCGCTGATCAAGAGCTGGCCGACACTGCTGCGCTGGCTCGACGAGAGCCACGAAGACGTCGCGTTCATCGCGCAGCTGCGCGCCGCCGCGAAGCAGTGGGAACAAAAGGGCAGGCCGGAGGGTCTGCTGTGGCGCAACGAGGCGATGGAAGAAGCGCGGCTGTGGCAGAGCCGATCGCAGAGTCTCGGCCGCGAGCTGCCGGCGCGCGAGCAAGATTTTCTCGACGCCGTGCTCGAGCTCGCCGATCGCGCGGCGCGGCGCAGGCGGCGCATCGTCGTCGGCTCGTTCGCGTTCTTGTGCGCGCTGGTCGCGGCGGCCGGCGTCGCGCTGTTCATGATCAACGACGCGAAGCACAAGGCGCGCGACTCCGAGCTCAAGGCGCGCGACTCCGAGCAGGCCGCGCTCAAATCGCAGAAGACCGCCGAGGACAACGAGCATCTCGCGAAGCAGCAGGCGCAAGCGCTGCAGGAATCGCTCGACGAGATCGCCGCGAAGGAAGCGGCGCGCAAGAAAGCCGAAGCCGCGGAACAAGCGGCCGAGCTCGCACAGCACCGCGCCGATCAACGCGCGGATACGGCCGCGGCGCAGCGCGAAGCCGCGAACCAGCGCGCGGCCGCGGCGCAAAAGCGCGCCGAAGAGCTCAAGGCGAAGCAGGACGCGCTGAAGAAGCAGCGCGGTCAGATCACCGATGTCTTGAAGTGATCACAGCCGCGGCTTGTTCGCGCGCGCGGACCGGAGTCCTGTCATTACCTCGTCGAACGGCACGGTCTGCCCTGCGTCGGCTTGCGCGAGCGAGCGTTCGAGCGCAGCTCGCGCTCTGGGTCGGACGTTCCGTCGTCAGGCACAGGCTTGCGCGGGAGTTCCTGTGCCGTGAGGTCGAGCTTCCCCGACGCCATGCTCACCAGCTGCCGGAAACCGCGAGCCCGACGGCGCCGTTGTCGACCATCGGCGCGACGAGCTGCGGCTGGTTGATCGCCATCAACGCGAACGTCGACGCGATCAGCGCACCGCCGACGCCGAACGCGCTGTAGCCGAGCGCGCGCAGCAGCTTGCCGTGGCTGAGATCGTTCGCGTAGGTGCTCGGCAGCGGCGCGGGTGGACAGCCGGCTTGACAGCTCGAGCTCACGCCGGCGTCGTAGCGATCGAACGCCGAGCTCGCGCCGAGTAACAGCGGCAAGCCGGCGATCGCGATCGCACCGCCGGCGCCGAGCACGGTCCACGGCACCCATCTTGGAAACCGCCGGTGCAGCTCGCCCTGTTTCTGTAACGGATGCAGATCGATCACGATCGTCACGCGGTCGCCGCCGTTGACGCGAATCGGCTTGGTCTCGGTCACGTAGCCCGGCTTCTCGGCAACGATCTGATGATCGCCGGAGAGCACGTGGCGTTCGATCGTGCCGGCGGTGTCGAGCACCGGCCGGCCGTCGAGCGTGACCTTCGCGTCGTCCTTCGTCGTGACGTCGACTTCGGCGATGCGAGGCGCCAGCAACTTCTTGTAGTTGAGCCCTTCGCGGTAGATGTCGGCGCCGATCGGCGCATCGCCGAAGCGCAGCGCGGCCTCGAGATCGTCGTAGGCCTCGAGCGGCTTGTCCAGATTGATGAGGCAAACGGCGGCGTTGTAGCGAATCGCGGGGTGATCCCAGATCGCGAGCGCCTGCGCGTACTTCTCGAGCGCTTCCTTGAACTCGTTCTTGTTGAAGAACTCGTTGCCTTCCTTATAGAGGGCGAGCGCGGCCTCTTGTTTGTCGGCGGGGACGCCGGCTTTCCATGGCTCGTCGGCGTACGAGATCCCGGCGCTCCCGAGCAACGCGAGCGCGATCAGCCAACGCATTCCACGATCTAAGCATAACGGGCTTCGCGCGGCGCATTGTCGCAGCGCCGATCGGGCGACGACCGGCATCCGACTGGTTGACACCACGGGGCGCCAAGCCTATAAGCACGGCGCTCAAGCCCTGCATTGTCGATAGGTTGCCATGCATCAGGCACTTTCAAGTCTCGCCGCCGGACACCCGCTGATCGACATCGACTACACGGTCTTTGTCCAGTTCGCGCTGTTCCTGATCCTGTTCGTTCTATCGAATGCGTTGCTGTTCCAGCCGTACCTGCGGCTGCGCGAGCGCCGCAAAGAAGGCATCGAAGGCGCGCGGGCCGAGGCCGAGCGGATGTCGGCGCAGGCCGACGCCAAGCTCGCCGACTACGAGACCCAGCTCGCGAAAGCGCGGGCGAGCGCGAACGACGAGGGCCGCAAGGTCCGCGCCGAGGCCGCCGCGCACGAGAAGCAAGTCACCGACGCGTCTCGCGCCGAAGCGCAAAAGGCGCTCGACGAAGCGACCGCGAAGATGCGCGCCGAAACCGACGCCGCGCGGCTCCAGCTGTTGCCGCAGGCGAACACGCTCGCGCGTCAGCTCGCGACGAAGCTGCTCGGCCGGGAGGTCGCATGAAGAAGCTGCTGTTGATCGCGACGCTGCTGGCACCGAGCATGGCGTGCGCGCAGACCACCGACGAGCCAAAGACGGAATCGGTCGACGATGCCGCGGCCGGCAAGCAGCACGAAGAGCAGCAGGCCGATCCGACCCAGCACTTCAACTACACGAACACGGATTGGCGCGGCAAAGACGAGTTCGGCGGCAAGTACGGCGACGGCGTGGAGACGACCAAAGACGGCGTCACGCTCCACGAAGAAGAGCCGATGTCGCCGCCGTTCATGTGGATGCTCGTCAACTTCGGCATCCTGCTCATCATCTTGGGCAAGTGGGGCGCGCCGGTGGCACGCAAGCTCGCCGAAGAGCGCCACGATCTGATCAAGAACGCGCTCGACGAAGCCGCCAAGCTGCGCGACCAGGCCGCGAAGAAGCTCGCGGAGTACGAGACGCGGATCAAAGACGTCGATTCCGAGATCAAGGCGCTCGTCGCCGGCATTCGCAAGGACGCCGACGCCGACAAGGCGCGGATCTTGGAAGCCGCGCAAGCGCAGTCCGCGCAGATGAAGCGCGATGCCGACCAGCGCATCGCGGCCGAGATCGAGCTCGCGCGCGCGCAGCTCACCGCCGAGGTGACCGCCGCGGCGATCACGGCGACCGAGAAGCTCGTCAAGGACAAGGCGACGCAAGACGATCAGCGCAAGCTGGTCACGTCGTTCATCTCGAACCTGGGAGCGCCGCAATGATCACGGGCAGCCTCGCGCGCCGCTACGCCAAGGCGCTGTTCGAAATCGGCATCGCGCAGCACAACATCGAGCACGTCGGCGCCGACGTGCATGCGATCGCGGCCGCGATGAAAGAATCGGCGGAGCTCGCGTCGGTGCTGTCGAGCCCCGCGATTCGCCGCAGTGAACGGCGCAAGGTCGTCGACGCGCTGGTCGCGCGCATCGGCGTGCGGCCGATCACCAAGAACTTCGTCGAGCTGCTGCTCGATCACGAGCGCTTCTCGGCGCTGCCGGCGATCGATCGCGAGCTCCACGCGATGATCGAAGCGAAAGCCGGTCGCGTGCAAGCCGAGGTCACGTCGGCCAAGCCGCTCGATCCGACGCAGCTCTCGCAGATCACGGCCGCGCTCGAGAAGCTCTCGGGCAAGAAAGTTACCGTCGCCAAGCGCGAAGACCCCGAGCTCCTCGGTGGTGTCGTCGCCAAGGTCGGCGACGTCGTGTACGACGGCTCGCTTCGCACTCAGCTCGCGACCCTTCGCGACCAGCTCAAGTAAGGACGAACGATCATGGATATCCGCGCCGCAGAGATCAGCGACATCATCCGCAAGCAGATCGAGAACTACGACAAGAAGGTCTCGGTCACGGAGACCGGTAGCGTCCTCACCGCAGGCGACGGCATCGCGCGCGTCTACGGCTTGTCGGGCGCGCTCGCCGGTGAGCTGCTCGATTTCGAAGGCGAAGGCGGCAAAGAAAAGGTTCAAGGCATGGTCTTGAACCTCGAAGAAGACAACGTCGGCGTCGCGCTGCTCGGCAAGTACGAAGCGATCCGCGAAGGCGACACCGTCAAGCGCACCGGCAAGATCGTCGAGGTCAACGTCGGCGAAGAGCTGCTCGGTCGCGTCGTCAACGCGATGGGCCAGCCGATCGACGGTGGCAAGGCGCTCGTCGGGACTCACAAGCGTCAGGTCGAGATCAAAGCGCCCGGCATCATCTCGCGCAAGAGCGTGCACGAGCCGATGCAGACCGGCATGAAAGCCGTCGATTCGATGATTCCGATCGGCCGCGGCCAGCGCGAGCTGATCATCGGCGACCGCGGTACCGGCAAGACGGCGATCGCGATCGACACGATCATCAATCAGAAGGGGCAGAACATGTTCTGCTTCTACGTCGCGATCGGCCAGAAGCAGTCGACCGTCGCGTCCGTCGTCGATCGGCTCGCGAAGGCCGGCGCGATGGAGTACACGACGGTGGTCGTCGCCGGCGCTTCGGAGCCCGCGCCGATGCAGTTCATCGCGCCGTACACCGGCGTCACGATGGCCGAGTACTTCCGCGACAGCGGCCGCCACGCGCTCATCGTTTACGATGATCTGTCGAAGCAGGCGGTCGCGTATCGCCAGCTGTCGCTGCTGCTGCGCCGCCCGCCGGGCCGCGAAGCGTATCCGGGCGACGTGTTCTACATCCACTCGCGCTTGCTCGAGCGCGCCGCGAAGCTGTCCGACAAGCTCGGCGCCGGCTCGCTGACGGCGCTGCCGATCATCGAGACCCAGGCCGGCGACGTGTCGGCGTACATCCCGACGAACGTCATCTCGATCACCGACGGCCAGATCTTCCTCGAAGCCGACTTGTTCTACTCGGGCGTTCGCCCGGCCGTGAACGTCGGCATCAGCGTCTCGCGCGTCGGTGGTAACGCGCAGACCAAGGCGATGAAGAAGATCGCCGGACGCTTGCGCCTCGAGCTCGCGAGCTATCGCGAGAAGGCGGCGTTCGCGCAGTTCGGCGGCGATCTCGACAAGGCGACCCTCGCGCAGCTGTCGCGCGGCGAGCGCATGGTCGAGCTGCTCAAGCAGGGCCAGTACGCGCCGATGCCCATGGAGGAGCAGGTCGTCGTCATCTACGCCGGCACCAACGGCTTCGTCGACGACTACCCGGTCGCCGTGCTGCAGCGCTACGAGACCGAGCTGATGTCGTTCATCAAGTCGCGCAAGGCCGACATCCTCGCGACGCTCAAGAGCACCGGCAAGCTCGAGGGCGATTCCGAGAAGCAGCTGCGCGACGCACTCACCGAGTTCGCGAAGCAGTTCTCGGTGGAAGACAAAGACAAGAAGTAAGCCGATGCCCAGCTTAAAGGCTATTCGCAAGCGGATCGTCAGCGTGAAGAACACGCGGAAGATCACGCGCGCCATGAAGCTGGTCGCAGCGGCGAAGCTGCGCCGCGCGCAGGACGCGATCATCGCGGCGCGGCCGTACTCGCTGGCGCTCGCGAGCGTGGTGTCCGAGCTGGCGGCCGTCGCGGGCAAAGAAGCGCACCCGCTGTTCGAAGAGCGCGAGCTGCGCAACGCGGCGATCGTCGTCGTGACGAGCGATCGCGGCCTCGCCGGCGCGTTCAACTCGAACGTGATCCGCGCGGTCGAGCGCTACGCCGCGAACGAGCTGACGTCGGCCAACGAAGTCTCGCTCCGCATCATCGGCAAGAAGGGCAACCAGCACTTCACGCGCCGCAACGCGCGGATCTCGAGCTACGACACGGCGCCGACCGGCGACACCGTGTTGACGCTCGCGCGCGAGAGCGCGAACCGCGTGATCGCCGACTTCATCGACGGCAAGGTCGACCGCGTCTACCTCGCGTTCAACGAGTTCAAGAACGCCGGCTCGCAGGTCACGCGCGTCGTCCAGATCCTGCCGGTGAAGGCGGAAGCCACGCACGAGCACGGCGTCGATTACATCTACGAGCCCGGCAAAGAAGAGCTGCTGACCCGGCTCGTTCCGCTCTACGTCCAGAACCAGATCTTCCGCGCGAACCTCGAGTCGCTCGCGAGCTTCTTCGGCGCCCAGATGATGGCGATGGAGAACGCGACCAAGAGCGCCGGCGAGATGATTCAACGCTACACGCTGCAGTACAACCGCGCTCGTCAGGCGTCGATTACCAAGGAGCTGCTCGAGATCATCAGCGGCGCCGAGGCTCTGAAAGGTTAACGAACCATGGCTACCACCGACTACTCTCCCAACTCGCTCGGCCGCGTCGTTCAGGTCATCGGTCCCGTCGTCGACGTCGCGTTCGATACCGCCGACCTGCCGGAGATCAACACGGCGCTGCTGCTCACGAACAAGTCGATCGACGGCCGCACGGATAACCTCACCGTCGAAGTCGCTCAGCACCTGGGCGAGCACATGGTTCGCTGCGTCGCGATGGACACGACGGACGGCCTCGTTCGCGGCCAGACCGTGAAGAACACCGGCGCCGCGATCTCGATGCCGGTCGGACCCGAAGTGCTCGGCCGAATCCTGAACGTCATCGGCGAGCCTATCGACGAAGCCGGCCCGGTCACCGCGAAGACGCGGATGTCGATCCATCGCTCGGCGCCGAAGTTCACCGACCAGTCGGTCAACGTCGAGATGTTCGAGACCGGCATCAAGGTCATCGACTTGCTCGCGCCGTATCGCCGCGGCGGCAAGATCGGCCTGTTCGGTGGCGCCGGCGTCGGCAAGACCGTGCTGATCCAGGAGCTGATCAACAACGTCGCGAAGAAGTCGGGCTCGTACTCGGTGTTCGCCGGCGTCGGCGAGCGCACGCGCGAAGGCAACGACCTGTTCCACGAGCTCAAAGACGCGATCCTGTTCGACGGTACCTCGGTGCTCTCGAAGACCGCGCTGGTGTTCGGCCAGATGAACGAACCGCCCGGTGCGCGCCAGCGCGTCGCGATTTCGGCGCTCACCGTCGCCGAGTACTTCCGCGACGTGATGAAGCAGGACTTGCTCCTGTTCGTCGACAACATCTTCCGCTTCACGCAAGCGGGCTCGGAAGTGTCGGCGCTGTTGGGTCGTATCCCGAGCGCCGTCGGTTATCAGCCGACGCTGTCGACCGAGATGGGCGGCTTGCAAGAGCGCATCACGTCGACGAAAGACGGCTCGATCACGTCGGTGCAGGCGATCTACGTCCCCGCCGACGACTTGACCGACCCGGCGCCGGCGACCGCGTTCGCCCACTTGGACGCGACCACGGTGCTCAACCGCGCGATCACGGAGAAGGGCATCTACCCGGCCGTCGATCCGCTCGACTCGACGTCGACGATCTTGACGCCGGCCGTCGTCGGCGAGGAGCACTACAAGGTCGCGCGTGAAACGCAGCGCATCCTGCAGCGCTACAAAGATCTCCAGGACATCATCGCGATCTTGGGCATGGACGAGCTCTCGGAAGACGACAAGGTCACCGTCGCTCGCGCCCGCAAGATCGAGAAGTTCTTCGGCCAGCCGTTCCACGTCGCCGAGACCTTCACGAACATCAAGGGCATCTACTGCACGAAGGCCGACACGGTCCGCTCGTTCCAGGAGATCTTGGCCGGCAAGTGCGATGACCTGCCGGAGCAGGCGTTCGAGATGACCGGCACGATCGACGACGTCCGCAACAAGGCCGCCGAGCTCGCGAAGAGGTCCTGATGTCGTCGCTGCCGACGTTCCTCGGAGTGAACCTCGTGACGCCGAAAGGCGTCATCGCACACACCGATACCGATAGCCTGCAGGCGCCGGGCGAGCTCGGCGAGTTCGAGCTGCTGCCGGGCCACGTGCCGATGTTGTCGGCGCTCAAGCCGGGCGTGCTCACGATCGGCAGCAAGTCGAAGGCGCGCTACGCCGTCTCGAGCGGCTACTTGCGGATCGATCCGGCGAACGCCGTCGAAGTGCTCGTCGAGCAGGCCGTGCCCGCCGAAAAGATCGACGTCGAAGCGGCTCGCAAAGAGCTCAAGACCGCCGAAGACGACCTCGCCAAGTGGGGCGACAAACCGATCGACGGCGACTATCAGAATCTGCAGGCGCGCGCCGGTTGGGCACGTGCGCGCATCGACGCCGTCGCTGCGCATTGAACCTCGACGGCATGGGCATCGCGCTCGCGGCGCTCGGCGGCCTGTACGGGTTCGTCGGCGGCGCCACGCTGCTCGGCCGGCTCCGGATCGCGAAGGCGCGACCGTGTGCGATCGGCGAGCTGCCCGAGCGCGCGATGCGACGGATCGCCGGCCGGATTCGCGCCGTCGGCGAGCCGTTGCGTGCGCCGCTCACCGGTCGCGCGTGCGTGGGCTTCGTCGCCGAGGTGCTGTCCGATTTCGAGCCCGGGCGATTTCGCGAGAGCGGCGCGATCGAGTTCGTGATCGAAGACGACTCCGGCACGGCGATCGTCGAAGCGCAGCGCGCTCAGCTCGAGCTCGAGCCGGTCACGACCGGTGCGTGCGGCCGCGCCGACGCGACCGCCGCCGAGGCCGCGCTGTTCGCGCGCCGTCGCCGGGGCAAGCCGACGCGCTTGCAAGACTGGACGTTTCGCGAAGCCGTGATCGAGGCCGGCGCGCTCGTCGAGGTGATCGGCAGCGGCGAACGCGAGCCGGATCCGACGATGCCGCTCGGCGGCGCCGGCGTGTACCGCGAGATGCCGACGCGCATGCGGCTGGTCGCTCGCCGCGGCTATCCGCTCGTGGTCAGGCCGGCCTGACGTATGCTCGTGCCATGGCGGAGCTCGATCAGCTGGGTGTGAGTGTGAAGCGAACGTTTCAATCGAGCAGCATGTCGGTCGGTACGATGGAGCTCTCGAGCAGCGAGACCACGAAGCTCGCGCTCGAGCTGCCACGCGATACCGGCATCCAAGCGACGTTCTCGAAAGAGGGCATCGGCGCGAAGGTCTCGAAGCTGTTCAACAAGGAGCTGCAGACCGGCGACCCCGAGTTCGACGACGCGGTCTTCATCAAGACCAAGACGAAGGACGCGACGGCGAAGCTGCTCGAGTCCGAGCGCGTGCGCAAGATCATCGGGCTCAGCGTGATCACGGCGGGCGCGGTCGAGATCGATCGCAACCACGTGACGATGACGCTCGTCGGTCGCCGCGACGACGAGGATCCGGAAGTCGTCGCGCTCGTCAAAGCGTTGCTCGGCTAGCGTGCCGCAGATTGTCGCGCACGATCTGGCGAAGTCGTTCCGCGTCGCGGAACGATCGGCCGGCATGCTCGGCGCGGTGCGCGGCCTCGTCGCGCGTCGCTACAAGACGGTCGAAGCGCTCGCCGGCGTGTCGTTCTCGATCGAAGCCGGCGAGCTCGTCGGTTACATCGGCCCGAACGGCGCCGGTAAATCGACGACGATCAAGATCCTCGCCGGCATCCTCGTGCCCGACGGTGGCAGCGCCGATGTCGCCGGTCGCGTGCCGTGGCGCGACCGCATCGCGCACGTCGCGCGCATCGGCGTGGTGTTCGGCCAGCGCACGCAGCTGTGGTGGGATCTGCCGGTCGTCGAGTCGCTCGACATGCTGCGCCACATCTACAAGGTGCCGGCCGATCAGTTCGCGAAGCAGCGCGCCGAGCTGATCGAGTTGCTCGCGCTCGGCGATCTGCTCGACACGCCGGTCCGCCAGCTCAGCCTCGGCCAGCGGATGCGCGCGGATCTCGCCGCGTCGCTCGTTCACGCGCCCGACATCTTGTTCCTCGACGAACCGACGATCGGCCTCGACGCGGTCTCGAAGCTCGCGGTGCGCGCGTTCGTGCAGAAGCTCAACCGCGAGCGCGGCGTCACCGTGATCCTGACGACGCACGACATGGACGACATCGAAGCGCTGTGCGAGCGCGTGATCGTGATCGGCGGCGGCAAGATCTTGTCCGACGGCCCGCTCGCCGAGCTGCGCGCGCAGGTCAGCCGCGAGCGCTGGCTGACGGTCGATCTGGCCGATGCCAGCGAGATCTCGGATCCCGACGCGACCGTGATCCGCCGCGACGGCAACCGCGTCTGCCTCGCGTTCGATCCGAGCATCGTCTCACCGGCCGAGCTCATCCGCCGCGTGACGGCGGCGCATCCGATCCGCGACTTGTTCGTCGAGAATCCGCCGATCGAGACGATCATCGCGCGGCTGTACGGCGCGTGATGGGCTATCTCGCGATCATCGCGGCGCGGTTTCGCACGCTGCTGCAATATCGCGCGGCCGCGCTCGCGGGGCTGTTCACGCAGATCTTCTTCGGCGTCGTGCGCATCATGATCTTGTCGGCGTTCTACGCCGCGAGCACGTCGGCGCCGATGTCGATGCGCCAGATGATCGGCTACGTCTGGCTCGGCCAGGCGATGCTGCTCGTCATGCCGTGGCGCGTCGACGAAGACGTGCTCCGCCAGGTCAACGACGGCTCGATCGTCTACGAGCTCGCGCGCCCGCTCGATCTGCAAACCGTGTGGCTCGCGCGTGGCCTCGCATGGCGAACCGCGCCGGTATTGCTGCGGCTCGTGCCGATGCTCGTGATCGCGATGGTCGTGCTGCCGTTCGTCGCGCCGGCGTGGGCACTCGACGTGCCGAGCGTGACGGCGTTCGTCGCGTGGCTCGCGTGCTTTGCCGGCGCGATCGTGCTCAGCGCGGCGATCAGCGCGCTGATGAACGTCACGCTGTTGTGGTCGCTCGCCGGATCCGGCATTCCGATGATCGTCGGCGCGCTCGCGACGATGTTCGGCGGGCTCACGATCCCGCTCGTGCTGTTTCCCGAGTGGAGCCAGCCGATCATCTACGCGCTGCCGTTCGCCGGCTTGTTGGATCTGCCGTCGCGGATCTTCACCGGCAACTTGCCGCCGCACGACGTGATCTACGTGCTCGCCGATCAGCTCGCGTGGTCGCTCGTGCTGATCGCGTTCGGTCGCTGGTTGCTCGCGCGCGGCGTGCGCAAGTTGGTGGTGCAAGGTGGTTAACGCGCTCGCACTGTATTTTCGCTACGTCGACGTCGCGATTCGCGCGCAGTTGCAGTATCGCGCCGCGTTCGTGCTCAAGCTCATCGGCTACTCGATCGCGACCGGCGTCGAGTTCCTCGGCTTGTGGGCGCTGTTCGCGCGCTTCGGCACGCTCGGTGGCTGGACGCTGCGCGAGGTCGCGCTGATCTACGGCGTCGCCGATGTCGGCTTCGCGCTTGCGGACGGCCTCGGCCGTGGCCTCGATCGCTTCGGCGACCTGCTCAAAGCCGGCGAGTTCGATCGCATGCTCGTGCGACCGCGCTCGACGATCTTGCAGCTGCTCGGCTTCGACTTTCGAATGCTGACGTTCGGCCGCATGGCGCAGGGCATCGCCGTGCTCGCGTGGGCGGCCCAGTTCGTCGCGTGGTCGCCATCGCGCGTCGGGTTGCTCGCGCTGTCGTTCGCGTGCACGACGTGCTTGTTCATCGGGCTCGCCGTGCTGCAGGCGACGACCGCGTTCTGGACGATCGAGAGCCTCGAGGTCTGGAATGCGTTCACCTACGGCGGCAACTACGCCAGCCAGTATCCGTTCGACATCTACACGCGCTGGCTGCGCGCGTTCTTCACCGCGATCTTGCCGCTCGCGCTCACCGGCTATTTGCCCGCGCGCGCGATCCTCGGCCGCGATCCGCTCGATGCGTGGCACGTGATCGCGCCACTCGCGGGACCGCTGTTCTTGATCATTTCGCTCGGCGTGTGGCGTATCGGGGTGCGACACCATGCGTCGACCGGAAGCTGATGTCAGCCACGTGAAGTGATGGCGGCGATCGCATGCGATCGCGTGATCGCGTCTATCGGTGAATGATGACGATCAAATTGTTGTGTGCGGGGACCGCGCTGCTGCTCGGCTGCGCGGTCGAGAACGTGGCGAGTGACGAGCTCGTTGCCGACGACAAAGCGGCGACGATGACGATCCACGGCACCGGGACCTTGTACGGACATACCGCGACAGGGATCCGGCAAAAGCCGATCGATCTGTCGGGCAATTTGTTCGCGAGCTATTCCGGCACGCCGCTCGCGCAGGACCTCGGCGCCGGCACCGCGAACGGCACGTTCGAAGTGCCCGTGCACGCGGGCGCGACGAGCTGGGATCTCGAGACCGACGTCGTGTTCGGCTCGCCGTATCTCATCGTCGGCGATGCGCGTCATCCGAACGTCGATCAGCACGTGCTCGGCCGGCTCGACGGCGTCGCGCCGACGACCGAGACCGACGTGACGTTGAACGTCGGCGGGCTCGACACGTGGACCGACGGCGACGAGACCGAGCTGATGGTCGCGAACAACGGCGACATCGTGTACGCGCCCGAGACCGAGTTTGCGGCACCGCCGGCCGACGGCGATACAACCGCGACCGGCACGATCGATTGGTCGCAACAGTTCCCGCCGGACGTGCTCGTCAACGCGCACGCCGGCGACATCGCGAGCCTCGAGCAGCTCGTCGTGCGCAGCTCCGGCGGCGAGAGCTATCAAGCGCTCGACCGCTACGCGACCGCGGCGCCGTTCACGCAGACCGACGGTGTGGCAAAGACCGTGGCGTTTTCACTGGCATCCGTACATCAAGAGTCGCACCCGACGCGTTGGCGCGGCGCTGCGTTCGAAGCGATGGCGAGCGAGGTCGGCGCGGGCGCGACCGATCTGCCGGGCGGCCAGGCCGTGTTCATCGACGCGTTGCCGGGCGCCGCGCAGTTCGGCTTCTACACGAACGCGCCCGATCTCGCGATCTACACACCGTCCGCGGCCGCGAGCAACCTCGCGCTGACGCTCGACTACGGCAATCCGTATCACTGGGACGAGTTCATCACCATGAACTACTTGTTCGGCGCGCCGGTCGCGCTCGGCGATGCCGCACCGACGACGATCGCGGTCGGGTATCTCGCGAACCAATGCGTGACCGACACGATCGCGCCGGAGCTGTCGCCCGTGCGCGACGTCGCGATCAGCGGCTCGCACGCGACGTGGCAAGCACCGTCGCTCGGTCACGCGACCGAATACTTCATCCAGCTCGAGCAGCTGACGGCGACCGACGGTCAGACCTCGGCGAACCTCGTCGCGAGCTTTCTCACGACCGCGCGCTCGCTCGACATTCCGAGCGACTTCATCGCGAGCGGCAGCACGTACATCCTCGTGATCACCGCGACGAACTTCGGCGACGTCGATCGGACGACGTCGTTGTTCGGCGACGGCTTGCCGGTCTATCAAGCGATCTCGGTGACGCCGCCGTTCACGCCGTAAGCGCGCGCCCGCTACTAACGCGCGTCGGTCGTCGCGTGCAACGCCTTCGCGATCGCGCGTTGCGTGCGGACCTCGAGATCGCGCTCGAGCGCTTTGCCTTCGGCGAGCGCCGCGTCGACCTCCGGCATGTCGCCGCGCGTGAGGAACTCGAAGTTGATGCCGGGGCTGCTGTCGACCTCGATCTTGCCCGCGCACACGACCGCGCCGAGCGCGAGGTCGTAGACGTACGCCGTGCCCATCACGTGGCCGGGCGTATACGTGTCGCCGCCGGGGACGGCTTTCATGTCTTCGAGCGTCACCAAGAATTCGATCGGCTGCTCGGGCGCGTACAGCGCGTTCGCCTGCTCGAAGTCCTTGCGCGTCGCCGAGCCGGCCGCGATGCGCTTCGCGACCGCATCGGCCTCGCCGAGCATCTTCGCGAAGTCGGGCGCGGGAATTGGCTCGCCGCGCTGCACGCGCATGAACTCGAGGATCGAGCCATCGAACGTGCCGTGGATGTTCTTGACGTAGCGATCGCCGACCTCGAACGATGGCGACTTCACGGCGATCGGGCATGCGCGCAACAGCGTGCCGACGTCGGCCAGCGCATCGGGCGAGGTCGCCGTCTGCCACTCGGTCTGGAACGACGCGACGGTGTCGTGCAGCTTCGGCGCGATGTTCGCGAGCCGCGCGTGCTCGTCGGCGGTCAGCGGGCGATTCGCGAATGCCTCGCGCGCGGCCGCTTCGCGTTCGTCGGCTTCACGCGCTTCGTCGTTGTGCTTGTTGATCGTGTGCCAGCGCGACAAGATCCGGACGAACGGATAGGCCGCGATGCCGGCGATCACCGCCGCCAAGATGATCAGCTTCGTCTTGTGGCCGCGCCGCAGTGCTCGCTCGAGGTCTTGATCGTTCACCTCGGGAGGAGCCACGGCGTGCTCGACTGTCGCACGAGAAATTAGCGACAGCCGCTGGCATCGTCGTCGATCAGGCAAACCAGCGAAACACAAGCGCCATCGCCGTGCGGCGAGAGCCAGCCGGTGTCGGCGCGACAGAACGTGTAGACGTCGCGGTCATCGATGCGCGTGACGCCCTCGAACAGCAGATGCTTGCCGTGCGCACCGAGGCGATCGCCGGCCATTCTCGCGATGCCCGACGGCATGCACGCGGCCAACGCGACGAATGCGAGCGCTGCTCTTCGCATGATCGATCCGACGCGCGAGCCACGCGTTCGAGGCGGCCGCCACGAAGTCTTCATGCTGCGACGACCCGCCACAGCCAGTTCAGCTGCGCCGCGCATCTCACGCTGGTGATCGCGCTCGTCGGTGCAAGTGGGACGCTCGGCCGCCTCGTGCGGGCGTCCCTCGAAACGCGCGGCGAGCGCGTGGTCGCGATTACTCGGCTTGACGCGCGAAAATCAAGTGCGATCCGTCGAATCGGCGCCGACGTGATTATCGATTGCGCCGGCGCGAGCACGGCGATGGCGCTCGGCCGCGGCTGGCGCGGGTTCGCCGCCGTCGACACGCCGATCGGGCTCGCCGCCGTCGAAGCCGCCGAGCAAACCGGCGCGCGGATGATCTACGTCGCGACCTGCTTCGCGCCGGCACAACGACGCACGCCGTACGTCGACGCGCACGTGCGCGTGATCGCCGCGATGCACGGCCGGCTGCGCGATCGCGGCGTCGTCGTGCGATCGACCGGGTTCTTCTCGGCCTACGCGGCGCTGATTCCGATGGCGCGGCGCGGGTTGCTCGTCGACATCGGCGATGGCCGCGCACGCACGAACCTGATCGACGAGCGCGACCTCGCCGAGATCGTCGCGGCGCACGTCGGCGGCGGCGACACCGAGCTCGCGGTCGGCCCCGAGATCATGTCGCGCCGCGAGATCTACGAGCACGTCGCGGCGCTCGCGAAGCGGCGGGTTCGCATGTTCGACGTCCCGGTCTGGCTCGCGCGCATCGGCACGACGTTGCTGGCGCCGCTGCACCCGCGCATCTCGCAGTTCGGCCGGTTCGCATGCGGCCTCGCGCGCCACGACGTGGTCGCCGAACCGATCGGCACGCGCCGGCTCGACGCGTACCTGTCGGCTATGCTCCGGCAATGGCGTTGCGGCTCGGCGGGGGCATCTGAGATGGCGACCGGAAAAGCAGTGGGCAAAAAGCGGGCGTCGAAGACTCGCGTCGCCCGCCAAGTGCGACCCGCGAAGCAGACGAAGGAGCGGAAGCGTTTGCACGAGAGCGGCTGTGTCATTCCAAGCCCCGTGCCGTCATCGGCGTTGGGGAGGGTAAAGGTTCGGCTCGATCCGGAACCGGAGCAGCGCCACGTTCGCGAGTACATCGGGTCGCAGGCGCCACGCGAAACCGTCGTGCATCTCGAAAAGGTAGCGAGCGAACGAGTGTTCGATCGGAAACATGACGTTTGGGATGTGCACACCAAGAAAGGCCGATGGTGGGTGATCACCAACCCGACCAATCTCTACTCGCAGGAGCACTTCCCGAGCCTTGACTACGTTCTGTCGTTCCACATTGGTCTTGGGGCACGGATCGCCGCGCGTGCGCAGAAAGATGCGAGTGCCAGCGATGCTGAGCGAGAACGTATTTTGAGTCCATGGCGACGGTGGGAACAGGCGTTCGAGGCTCTCGACGTCGCCGAGGAGGCGGAAGATTTTCAGGCAATCGGAATGCGATGTCGCGAGTGTCTAATCGAGCTCACGCAAGCCGCCGCCGACGCCAGCATGGTTGCGCGCGATGAGGAAGTGCCAAAGCGCTCGGACTTCATTCACTGGAGCGAGATTATTGCTCGAGCGATCGCAAGTGGATCTAGCGCGGAAGAGGTTCGCGGTTACCTGCGGACGACCGCGAAAACGTGTTGGCAACTCGTCAACTGGCTTACGCACGCCAAGAACGCAGTTCGAGCCGACGCTCACTTCGCGTTAGACGCGACATCGCACACACTTGTGGTGTTCGGCACCGCAGTGTTGCGCCATGAGCAAGGCGTTCCAGATCGCTGTCCAGGGTGCTCGTCGTACCAAGTCGGTCTCGATTTCCGGCCTGACCTGTCGAGCGATCGACCATACGTTTCGCTCTGCGCCAAATGTGGCTGGAGTGCACCGGCGAAGAACGCGTGACAGAGATCGGGACGAGCGCGGCACTGCCGCCGGAGGCGAAGTTCGATGACTGATCCATGGAACGTCTTGTCGCCGCATCAACAGGCGGTCGCGCGGCCGTGGCTCGCCGCGCGCGACGCCGAGCGCGTGCACGTCGTGATCTATCTGTCGGGCGCGCACGCGTACGGTTTTCCGTCGCCCGACAGCGATCTCGATCTCAAGTGCGTGCACGTCGCGCCGACGCGCGATCTCGTCGGGCTCGAGCCGAGCGAAGGCGGCAGCGAGCGCACCGAAGTCATCGACGGTGTCGAGCTCGACTACTCGAGCAACGAGCTCGGGCTCGCGCTGCGCGGCGCGATTCGCGGCAACGGCAACTTCCTCGAGCGCTTCCTCGGCGAGCTCGTGCTGGGCGGCGACGCTGCGATGCACGCACGTGCACGCGAGATCGCGCAGCAGCTGTTGTCGCGCCGCGTCGCGCATCACTACCGCGGCTTCGCGAAGAGCCAGCTGCGCGCGTTCGATAGCGCGCCGACCGCGAAGCGCGCGCTCTACGTGATTCGCACGGCTGCAACCGGTCGCTGCTTGCTCGCGCGCGGCGAGCTGATCACCGACGTCGCGCGGCTCGCGGACTTCGTGCCCGAGATTTCAGACTTGCTCGCGATCAAACGCACCGGCGAGACCAGCCCGCTGCCGGCCGAGCTCGCGAAGAGCTGGCGCGATACGCTCGCCGACGCGATCGAAGCGATCGATGTCGGCTATGCGAGCTCGGTGTTGCCCGAGGAGCCGCCGAGCGGAGCGCTCGCCGCCGCCGATGCGTGGCTGCGCGAAGTTCGTCACGCGCACTGGTAGGCTCGCGGCATGTCCAAAGCGCTCGTGCTCGCAGGCGGCGGCGTCGCCGGCATCGCGTGGCTGCTCGGCGCGATCGAATCGCTCGGCGAAGCCGGCGTGAACCTCGCCGATGCCGACGTGATCATCGGGACCTCGGCGGGGGCCAACTGCGCGGCGCAGATCGGGACCGGCCAGCTCGCGGCTGCGATCGCGATGCAAGAGCAGGCGACCTCGTCGGAGATCGCCGTGCAGGTCGATCTCGCGGCGCTGTGGGCGAAGTTTGCCGAGCTCGCGCAAGGCGCGACGAGCGAGCGCGAAGTCATGCAGCGCTACGCGGCGTACGCGCTGTCGGCCAGTACCGTCGGCGAAGCCGAGCGCAAGGTCGCGGTCGCCGCACGCCTGCCGGTCAAAACCTGGCCGGAGCGCGCGTTGAAGATCACCGCGGTCGACGCGCAGAGCGGCGAGCTCGTCGCATTCGATCGCGATTCCGGCGTCTCGCTGCTCGACGCGGTGACCGCAAGCAGCGCGGTGCCGGGCGTGTGGCCGCCGGCGACCATCAACGGCCGGCGCTATTGCGATGGCGGCATGCGCTCGTTCAGCAACGCCGATCTCGCGCGCGGTCAGGACCGCGTCGCGATCTTGGTGCCGGTCGCGACCAGCGAGATGATCGAAACGCGTCTCGCGGCCGAGCGCGCGCAGCTCGCGAGCTCGTTCGTGCTCGCCGTCGATGCCGCGACGGCGGCCGTGATCGGCCCGAACCCGCTCGATCCGTCGCGACGCAAGCCGGCACTCGACGAAGGTCGCCGCCAAGGTCGTGCGGCCGCGCACGAGCTCGCCGCGTATTGGGCGTGATCACATCTCGGAGGCTTTGTACGAGAACCGCGCGGTGACGTCGCCGCGCTTCGCCTTGCCGATGACGATCTTGAGCGTGCGCACGCCGAGCGTCGGATGCCAGGCTTCGAGCGTGTACGTCCCCTCGGGGAGCCCCTCGATGTCGAACGTGCCGTCGGCGCCGGTCACCGCGAAGTAGGGCGTGTCGTTGACCGCGATGTAGGACCGCATCCACGGGTGGACGTCGCATTGCAGCTGCACCACGTCGCCGGGCTTGGCCGCGCTCGCGTCGACCGCGACGTTCTCGGCGCCCGGACCTTGCGGCGTGTTGAACAGATCCTTGGCGGCGCCGAAGAGCGAGCCGTGCACGTTGTGGAACGTGTTGTCGCTGTTGTGCACGACCACCGGCTGGCCGGCGACGATCGCGACGACACGCGGCGAATACATGCAATCTTCTTGATCGATCACGACCTGCGTGGTCGGTGCCGCCGCCGGCTGCTTGGCCGTGCCGTTCTTGACGCGCACGACGACGTCGCGCAGCTTGCCCTTGGCGACGACGATCTGCTCGTCGGCGCGGTTCTGCGAGCACTTGAGGTCGCTGTCGCGCTTGAGCACGGGTTGGGTCGGCGGCTCGCCCTCGAACAGCACGGTGCCTTTGACCGAGCCGGCGAGCGCAACGGAGCTGACACAAGCGACGGAGCAGGCGACGACGACGGCGCGCGCGAACATGAGCTGTATTATGCTCGCGTCGTGGCCGTTCTGCCCACGACACTCGGGGCATTGGACGCGATTCCGCCGCATCTGGCGTATCGCGTGCGCGCGGCGATCGCGGCGCTGCCGGCCAAGGGCACGGCGCTCGACGCTGCGTTGCTCGAGCGACTCCAGCGGCTGATGGCCGACGGCGAGCCGTGGCTGGGCGCGGAGCCGGGGCTCGCGGAGCTCGGGCTGTGGATGGTCGAACCGCGTCACGCCGTGGCACTGCGCCGGCGCGGCTGCGAGTGGCTCGCGCTGTTTCCGACCGTCGAGGTGATCAAGAAACTCGCGGCGATCGCGACCGATCCGCACACGCCGGCGCCGGTGCGCGAGCAGGCGATCACGTCGCTCGGCGATCGCGAGATCCGCGCGAAGCATCCGGCGACGCGGTGGGCTCCCGAAGCCGTGCAGCTCGCCGACGAAGCGCTCGTCAAGCTCGCCGACGCGACCGCGCCGGCGACGGTCGCGAGTGAAGCGCTCGCGATCGCGATGCGTCACGTGCAATGGGAAGGCGCGTTCGCGACGTTCGCGCGCGCGCCGGGCTCGTGGGGCGCCGCCTACGAATGCTTCGCGTCGCCGGCGTTCGCGCGCGTGTTGCTCGTGTGCTTCGAAGACGTGCCGGCGGCGCATCGCGTGCGCACGCTGCGGCTCGTCGCGGCGACGCTCGGCGAAGAAGCGGTGCCGATGCTGCTCGCCCGCGCGACGCGCGCGCCCGAGGCCGAGAAGCTCGAGATGTTCTTGCTCGTGATCGCGCTCGTCGGTGAACGCGCGATCGCGGCGCTCGAAGATGCGATCCGCAATCAACCCGGCGCCGATCGCGTGCGCGCGCGTGCGAAGTGGCAGCTGCAGCGCAAGGGCAGCGTGCCGACGGTCAGCGCGCTGCGCGTCGCGCGATCGACGGCGGTGATCGCACCCGCCGATCGCGAGCGACTGTGCGGCACGGCTGCCGACGAGCTCGCCGCGCCCGCGAAGTTCGCGCGCTATGCGGAGCCGTTCTACTACGTGCTGTGGGCGCATCTCGTCCGCGGCTCGAACGATCCGGCGCGCGCACGCGAGCTGGTCGCCGCCCATCCGGAATCGCAACGGCTCGTCGGCGAGCTGGTCATCACCGAGCTCGCTCGGCGCGGTCGCGTCGCGCAGCTGTGCAGCACCGCGCGCTCGCTCGGCAAAGACGATTTCGGCGCGATGCAGCTCGCGCTGTGGGGCCGGCCGTTCGCCGCGCTCGAGCTCGCCAGCGCCGCGCCGCTGCACACGCCCGAGCTGGTGTACGCGCGCGCACTCGCGAGCTATCGCGCCGGCCGCGCCGATCTCGCGCGCCGCGTGCTCGCCGACGATCCACCGGCGGCCGCGCTCGTCGCCGACGATGCCGCGCCGACGTTTCCAGGTCCGAACGAGCAGTGGCTCGTCGCGAATGCGGCGGATTCGCGTCCGGCGCTCGTCGCGCTCGCCGGCGGGCTCGACGTGATCGCCGCAAACGGCAAGCCGGCGCCGTTCGATGCCGAGCCCGACGCGACGTCGTTCGAAGCGCTCGCCACGCTCGCGCGTCGCGTCGATCGATCGCTCGCGGGCGCGACCGTGTACGTCGCGGGCGAGCTCGAATACATGGCGAAGCGCGCGCTCGCCGAGCGGATCGCGAAAGCCGGCGCACGGCTCGTCGGCGGGCCGTATCCCGGCACCGACTTTTACATCCGCGCGAAGAGCGCATCGGCGGCGTTGATCGCGGAGCTCGAGCGTCACGGTGCACGGCTGCTCGACGAGGCGGCGCTGTAATGCCGATCATTCCGAAGCCGCATCGCATCGCCGTGCTCGCGCCCGACGTCAAGCTCGATGGGCCCGACACCGCGTACGAACGCGAAGCCGCGGCGTTGATCTGGGTCGCGTGCATCGAGCTGTGTCAGCGCCATCCGCGACTGGCCGTGCTCGACGCCGACGCGACGCCGCTGCGCGCACGCGACGGCCACTTCGCGCCGCATCCGGCCGGGCGCGGCGCACATCCGCTCGATGCGTTCTACGCGTCGACGCGCCGCGACGAGCTGATCTGGCTCGAGCTCTCGCTCGCCGCAAAAGGCGGCATCGTGCGGCTGCACGCGATCGGCCGCGACGGCAAACAGGACACGTTCGAAGCGCTCGGCCGCTCGATCGGCGAGCAGATCCATCAAGCGTTCGGCGCGTGGACGCAGGCGCGCGCGCTCGTCGCGCCGAGCGGTGCGATGCGCAAGCCCGAGGTCGTCACCGCCGAAGAGATCCTCGCGGTCGTGCGCGTGATCGGGCCGACGCTCGTCGAGCAAGCGCGCGAGTGGACGCTACCGAGCGCAGCGCAGCCGGCGTGGACGCTGCAAGTCGTCGCCGACGATCCCGACGACGAAGCGGGCGAGACGTTCGCGATGTCCGCGTCGGCGATCGAAGCCGCCGCGGTCACACCGAGCGACGAACGCCGGCGCACGCTCGCGCGGCCGCTGCTCAATCGGCTGCCGCAGGCGTTTCGCGTGCCCGCACTGCGCTTGCTCGAGCTCGCGCTGCGCGAAGAGCTCACCGACGAGATC
The DNA here is from genome assembly GCA_036490255.1 of Kofleriaceae bacterium. Taxonomy (GTDB): domain Bacteria; phylum Myxococcota_A; class Polyangia; order Haliangiales; family Haliangiaceae; genus JABFXX01. The sequence goes on along the minus strand of DASXEF010000652.1, from coordinate 5,808 downwards.
CTCGCCGCCGACCCCGAGCATCCGCAGGCGCGCTTCGCGAAGTTCGAGCGCTCGCGCGACATGACCGCGCTGCGCGAGATCATCGCGAGTGCACCGGGCTGGGCGCGGCCGTATGAAGAGCTCGAGCCGACCGAAGGCACGAGCGAGCTCGAATCGCGTGCGGCCGCGGGCATGGCAGCCGTGTGCCGGCCGGGCTCGCTCGAAGCGCTCGAGAAGAGCGCCGAGCGGCTCGCCGATGCCGGTCGGATCGACGAGGCGATTCGCTTGATGGAGCGCGCGGTGCGCACGCATCCCGACGATCCACGTGCGGAGCTCGCGCTACTCGCGTTCGACGAGCGCGCCGATCGGCCAGGTGCGTGGCTCGAGCGCGCGATGCGAGCGCGCCGCGATCACGGCTGCCCGACCGATCCGAGCCTGCCGTGGTACCCCGATCAGATTCACATCGATCTACGCGCCGCCAACGCGTTGCTCGGCGTCGGCCGCTTGGCGGAAGCCACCGCGTTGCGCGCGAGCCGGCTCGACGGGCGCGCGAGCGAATGGCCGAATCACACCAAACAGCTCGAGCGCTGGCGAACCGATCCGAAGCTCGCGGCGTGGTCGTTCGCGCGCGAAGCCGCGCACCGCGGCGACGAAGCGCGCGTGCTCACGGGCTTCGATCGCGCACGGCCCGAGACGCCGGCCGATCTCGCGACATTCCTCGACGCGCTCGTCGCGATGGGGCGCGAAGACGACGTCGCGTTCGCGTGGGCGCAGCTCGGGCTCGGGCAAAACCTCGGCCGCGCCTCGGTCGCGCGGCTCGCCGCGTGTCGCGCGTTGACGGCGGCCGGCGATCATCGCCGCGCGCTCGAGGAGCTGTGGGCGATCGAGCTCACCGATCCCGGCCGCGACGATCAGGTCGCGCTCGCGCGTTGCGCGCTCGTGATGTCGGGCACGCCGATCGAGGTGATCGAGACCGCGCTCGGCGAGCGGATCGCGATCGGCGCGCCGACGCTCGCGCGCAGGATGGCGCGGGTGATCGCCGATTTCGTCCCGGCCGCGGCGAAGAGCGGGCTCGTCGCGCGAGCGCTCGGCAAGGTCGCGCCGATCGAGTTCGACCCGAGCTGGCTCGCGCATTTTCCGTCGGAAACGCGCGGTCGCCGCCAGATCGACGAGCTGTTCGACGAGCTCGGCAAGCTGCGCAAAGGCGCGCCGTCGGGCTTCGAGATCGCCGACGAGCTCGCGCGCGGCGATCGGCTGGTCGAGCGCTGGCTCGACGTCGTGGTGAGCGCCGCGCCGACCGGCGAGCGCGTACCGCTCGCACAAGCCGCCGCGTATACGGCTGCGCAAGCGCTGACGCGCTATCTCGCGGCGACCACGACGGCGCCGACGACGCTCGCCGGCGCGCTGCGGACGGTCGCGGCCGAGGCGCTCGCGCTCGTCCGCGTGCAGCGCGACGCGCTCGGCGACCGCGAAGCACGCGCACTGCTCGGCTCGCTCGATCCGCTGCTGCGCCGCATCGATCGCTGGATCGGCTCGACGTGGCTCGCGACCGCCGAGCGCTGCGTCGGCATCGACGAGCGCTCCGCCGGTGACGTCGTCGGGTTCTTCAAAGAGTTTCCGACGGTGTCGACGCGCATCCTCGGGCCTGAAGAGATCGCGGTGCTCGCGTGGTCGATCGCGCGCTTGCATCGCGAACGCCCCGACGGTTGGGCGGCGAAAGTTGCCGCGCAGGCATCGCGGCTCGCGCTGCACACCGGCACCGCCGCGTTGGACGAGTGGGCCGACGCGATCGCGGCGCAGCTCGCCGCGCGCGAGCTCGAGACCGACGACGCGATCGATGCGCTGCATACCGCGAGCTATCTCGGCGACGGCGTCACGTCGACGCCGACCGTTCACGCGGCGCGCGCACTGTTCGATGCGGGCCGCGCACCGGCGGCGCTCGCCCTCGTGTTGCGCGCGACCGGGCCGGTTCGCGCCGCGCCGCTGCGCGAGCCGTGGACGCGCTCCGCCGTCGAGGTGCCGTTCGACTTCGACAAGGCGCTCACCGCGGCGACCGCTGCGCTCGGCGGCGGCGAGCCGGCGCGCGCCGAAAAGCTCGCGCGCTGGGCCGCGGCGGTCGATCCGGCGAGCACCGACGCGCAACGCGTGCTCGGCTTCGCGCTCGCGCAGCAGGGTAAGCTCGCCGACGCGTTCGAGCGATTGACGCGCGGCACCGGCGAGCTCGCATCGGGGCTGCTCGCGAGCATGCTCGTCCAGCGCGGCAAGCTCGCCGACGCGCTCGCCGTACAAGGCTATGCGAGCCGGTGGTACATGCGCGCCGACGATTGGCTCGTCTACGCGCGCACCGCCGACGACGCCGGCGATCACGCACGCGCGGCACGAGCGCGCGTGAAAGCGCACGAGCTCGATCCGTCGGTCGAAGCCGGCGAGGCCGAGCCCGCCGGGCGCGATCTGATCTACGCGCAGCTCGAAGCCGGCGATCACGAAGCTGCCGCGTCGCGCGCGCACGATCCGAGCTGGCGCATTCGCCGCGTCGCGCTGCGAGCCTCGCGGTTTCGCGAGCCGAACGAGAGCCACCTCGCGGTCACGGCACGCGCGCGTGCGGCGGCGATCGCGGTGCTCGCCGAAACGACCGGCACGATGGACCGCGAAGCGCTGCTCGCGCGTTGCCTCGCGCTGCAGATCCGCGAGCAGGCGTACTTCGCGCGCGACCCCGTCGCACAGCTCGGCGAGCGCGTCGCGACCGACGCGCCGGTCGAGACGCGGTTCGAAGATCGCGTCGTGTTGCCGGAGGGCAAGGTCTCGCGCGTCAGCGACTACGTCGCGTTGTTGCGCGATCTCGCGGCGCTGTCGCCACGTGAAGCGCTCGCGCAATTCGATCTCGACGATGCCGGTTATCTCGAGGTCAGCACCGCGTGGGCGGCCGCGCTCGATGCCGATCCGTCGCTGATCCGCGCGATCCGCGCCGGCCTCGCGAAGCGCTGATCACGGCCCTTGGAACGCGAGCGCGATGATCGCCCACGGCGAGCTCGCGTCGGTCGCCGTGATCGCGTGCACGCCGGGCTCGACTTCGATCGCGTCTTCGCTGACGTCGCCGCTGATGATCGATCGCGCGGTGAAGCCGGTGCCGGCACTCGCCGTGTCGCTCTGCGAGATCGCGTACGCGAACACGAGCTCGTGATCGTATGTAGTCGTGAGCTGAACGCTGATCGAGTCGATGCCGGTATCGCTTCCGGAGCTCGCCGCCGACGTATCGAGCGGCTCCAGCGCGACGTTCGCGTATTCGTGAATTCGCATGACGGTGTCGTCGGAGCCGTCGACCGTCGCGGTGATCGTGTCCGAACCGGATGCCTGGGCGATCGCGTACGCGACGTAGATCGGCGACGTCGCCGGCGTGACCAGATCGGGCAGCGTGTCGAACGCGTTGCCGCTCGTGTCGGTGATCGCGGTGATCGTGCTGGTGTTGGTGCCGACCGCGACGACGAGGAGATCGCCTGCGGTCACCGGATCGACGTAGGTCACCGAAACGGCGGAGCCTGCATTGCCGAGCGCGGTCGCCTGCACGAACGCCGGCGCGACGTGCACCGCGGCGTCGATCACCGCGGCAGTCCCGGCGCGGCCGTCGACGCTCGGATCGAATCCGAGGCGGCCGCACGCGACTAACGCCAAGCCAACCGCAGCGAAGCGCACCAACAGCGAGCTTAAGCCGATGTCCAACCGCCGTCGACGACCATCGTCGACCCCGTCGTGAACGATGCGGCATCGCTGAGCAAGTACGTCGCCGCCCCAGCGATCTCGCTCGGCTGCGCGTGGCGCGCCAATGGCGTTCTGTTCACGACATGGTCGCGCAGCATCGGGTTGCCGACGATCGCGGACGCGAACTTCGTCTCGACGAGCCCGGGCGCGATCGCGTTGACGCGGATCTGCGAGCCGCCGAGCTCGAACGCGAGCGTCTGGGTCATGCTGATCACGGCGGCCTTTGTCGCGCCGTAGATGCCCTGCATCGGCGCCGCGCGCAGGCCGGCCACGCTCGCCACATTGACGAGTGACGCGCCGCCACCGCGCGCGCGCGCGTGCTTGACGAGTGCGCGTGCGACGTAGAGATAGCCGCGTACGTTGACCTCGAACGTCTTGTCGATCGCGGCGTCGGGCGTATCGATCAGCGGGCCGAAGTACGGGTTCGTCGCCGCGTTGTTGACCGCGCCGTCGACGCGGCCGAACTTGTCGATCGCCTTGGCGAACAACGCATCGACCTCGTCGGCCTTGCCGGTGTGGCACGCGAACGCGGCCGCGTGATCGCCGAGCGCGGCGGCGACGCGATCGAGATCGGCTTGTTTGCGCGACGCGAGCACGACGTGCGCGCCTGCGCTCACGGCTGCGTGCGCGATCGCTTCGCCGATGCCGCGGCTCGCGCCCGTGATGAGGATGACCTTGCCCTGCAACATGCGCCGACCGTATCAGGTAGGTTGTGCGCGATGGACTCGCGCGTGACCGATGTCAACGATCGCGCGATGTGCACGACCGGCGACTACGTCCTGTACTGGATGATCGCGGCGCGCCGCACGACCTACAACTTCGCGCTCGATCGCGCGCGCCAGCTCGCCGCCGAGCTCGGCAAACCGCTCGCCGTGCTCGAGCCGCTGCGCGCCGGCTACAAGTGGGCGAGCGATCGCCATCACGCGTTCGTGATCGAAGGCATGCGCGACAACGCGGCCGCGTTCGAGCGCGCGAACATCGCGTACGTGCCGTACGTCGAGCCGTCGCCGGGTGCCGGCAAGGGCCTGCTCGCGGCGCTGGCGAAGCACGCGTGCGTGGTCGTCACCGACGAGCAACCGGGGTTCTTCTTGCCGCGCATGGTCGCCGCGGCGGGTGAGCACCTCGACGTCAAGCTCGAGCAAGTCGACGGCAACGGGCTCATGCCGCTGCGCGGCGTCGATCGCTGGTTCTCGACCGCTGCGTCGTTCCGGCGCGAGCTCCAGAAGCAGCTCGCACCGCATCTGATCCGATTTCCGGCCGCGAAGCTGCCGCACGCGAAGTTGCCGCGCGCGAAGCTGCCGAGCCTCGCGCGCTGGCGATCGGCGGCGATCGATCCGTCGGTGCTCGCGAAGCTGCCGATCGATCACGCGGTCGCGCCGGTCGGCTATCGCGGCGGATCAGCGGCCGCGAACAAGCTCGTGCACGATTTCATCGCACACAAGCTTTCTCGCTACGCCGAGGATCACAACGATCCCGATCGCGACGGCGCGAGCGGGCTGTCGCCGTATTTGCATTTCGGCCACGTCTCGGCGCACGAGGTCGTCGCGCGCGTGTGGGCCGACGCGGACTGGGATCCGTCGCGGCTCGCCGGCGCGAAGGTCACCGGCAGCCGTGAAGGGTGGTGGGGGTTGCCGGCGAGCAGCGAGGCGTTCCTCGACGAGCTCGTGACCTGGCGCGAGCTCGGCTACGTGTTTTGCCATCACCGCGCCGACTGGGGCACGTACGACTCGTTGCCGGCATGGGCACGCGCGACGCTCGACAAGCACGCGAAGGATCCGCGCAGCGAGCGCTACACGCGCGCCGAGCTCGAGCACGCCGAGACCGCGGATCCGATCTGGAACGCGGCGCAGCGCCAGCTCGTCGGCGACGGCCGCATCCACAACTACCTGCGGATGCTGTGGGGCAAGAAGATCCTCGAATGGTCGGCGTCGCCGCGCGCCGCGTTCGAGATGCTCGTCGAGCTCAACAACAAGTACTCGGTCGACGGTCGCGATCCGAGCTCGAATTCCGGGATCTGCTGGACGCTCGGCCTGTTCGATCGCGCGTGGGGCCCGGAGCGGCCGATCTTCGGCA
>DASXEF010000641.1:0-5929 GCA_036490255.1 Kofleriaceae bacterium | reverse complement strand
AGCGGGCGCGGCTGAAGGCGTGGCTGATCTGCGAGCTCGAAACGTAGCGGGCGGCTGAAGGCGTGGCTGATCTGCGAGCTCGAAACGTAGCGCGCGGCTGAAGCGTGGCTGATCTGCGAGCTCGAAACGTGGCGCGGCGATGGCTGCTCGCCGTGACCAGCGGCGTGGCTGATCTGCGAGCTCGAAACGCGGCGATGGCTGCTCGCCGTGACAAGCGGCGAGCTCGAATTCGCGACGATCGATTACGCAATCACTCCGCGCACGCGCTCGACGCCGGCGGCGCCGTCAACGGCGTCGTCGACATCCCGAACGCGAACCCGCAGCGCTCGAGCTTCGACTCGCCGGTCTCGGCGTCGAGCCGCGCGATGCTCGCGTTGCCGATCGCGGCGAGCGTACCGTCGGCGAGCCACACGACCGAGCGCGTGTTGCGCTGCGGGTGCGACCACTTCTGCACGCCCTTGACGTAGACCGACAGTACATCTTGGCCGAACACGGCGACGCGATCGCCGGTCGAATCGGGGATCACCCACGCCGGCGCCGTGATCGGCAGCGTGCCGACCTCGACGCCGTTCGCGACGATCGCGACGTGCGGTGCCGGCTCTTTCGTGACCGCGTAGACGCGGCCGGTGCGATCGATCGCGATCACCGAGCTGCAGTGATAGCTCGCGGTGCGGGCCGTCAGCTTCGCGTCGGAGAACCACTCGACGAACGAGTTCTCGTGGATCGTGACGCGCACGAGCTGCACGCCGCCCGCGCGACTCGGATCGGTCGGCTGCAGCGTCGTCTGGCGATACGGCGTCCGCGAACGATCCGACGCCAGCAGCGTCATCGCGCGCGCCTTCGGATCCCAGTGATACGCGTTCGAGGTCGCGATGAACGACGCCGTCGCGACCTGCGTCGACGGCTCGTAGCGCAGCATCGGCGAGCTGCGCTTGTCGACGCCGGGCACGCCGATGCTCGTGCCGTCGCGCGACGATCTCACTTGCAGCTCGGGGCCGGTCGTGAACCAGTCGTCGCCGCCGAGCCACGCGAGCGCTTCGGGTTCGCCGAACTGCAGCGCGCCGTGCGTTTGCAGCTGCGTGTCGACGAGCGCGGTCGCGTTGCCTTGCGAGACCATCAGCATGCCCGATCCGGCGTCGGCCGCGACGGTCGGCGCGGTGATCGCGTAGCCGAGGTAACCGATGCGCGACGGCGTCGCGAGCGCGAGGCCGCCGGCGACCACGGTGACGAGCTGATCACCGGCGGGCTCGAACGCGGCGTCCAACGCGGCCACGGTTTGCGTCGGCCCGACGCTGAACGTCGGCGCGAGCCCGGTGGCCTCGAACCACTGCAGCACGTTCGCCATCGCGGCGATGTGACCGTCGCCGACGAACGCGAGCGAGCGAGCGCTCGACGGTAGCGATGCGACCTGCGTATCGTGCTCGGCGTCGACGATCACGAGCGGCCCTTGCGCGATCATCGCGACGCGCTTGCCCGACGGCGATACCGCGATCGGTCCGGTCGGCTCGACGTTGGCGTCGACGAAGTCGCCCCACGCGAGCGCGGGAGCAACCGCGAGCGCGCGCAGCCGGCGCGACGGCTTGTCGCCGCCGAGCTCGAGCTCGACGATCGCGTGCGAACCGTTCGTCGCCAGCGCGACGAGGCGCTCGCCCGGCCGCGTCGCGAGCGTCGACTTCACGACGCCGCCGAGATCGTAGAACGCGAGCTTCTGATCGCTCGTCCACGCGACGATGCCACCCGTGACCGCGCGCACCGCGACGACGCTCGGATCGCCGCCGATGCTGCGATGCGCGCGCGTGCGGCCTTCAGCGTCGAGCTGGACGAGGGTCAGGCCGTGATTGTCGTCGATGACGGCGACGAGGTAGCCGTCGTCGCGCCGCGTGATCGCGAGCTCGATCGCGCGATCGATCGCGACGACGCGCGGCTCCTGCGAGCCGTCGAGCGCAGGCCATAGCCGCGTGCCGCCGGACTCGTCGGCGGTGAGTGCTGCGCTGCCGTCGGGCGTGACCGCGAGCGCGTGGATCGCGCCGGCCGGTGGCGCGATCCGCACGTCGGCCGGCGCCGCGCTCGACGGGATCATCGTCTGCTCGAGCTTCGGCGACGGCGGCGGCGGCGGATCGTTCGCCGGGTTTGCCGCCGGGTTTGCCGCCTGTTGCGCCGACGGCGCGGAGCCGCACGCGCACGCCAGGGCCAACAGGGCGCCGAACCTCATGGGCTATCTTCGCACACGGTCGGCGCGTTACTCGTGCGCTCCTGCCAGCCGGACTCGTGCAGGCCGAAGCCGAACGCGCACACCGCCGCGATTCGCTCGCCGGTCACCGCATCGAGCTCGACGATGCCGCCGCGACTCGAAACCGCGATGCGGCGCTGATCTTTCGCGAACTGGATCGTCTCGGGCTGCCACAGCTCGCGGTGCCACAGCACGCGCCCGCTCGAGTCGAACATCGTCACGTTCGCGTTGTCGGCGACCGCGATCAGCGAGCCGTCGTCGCTGATCGATGCGTGCTCGAGCGCGTTCACCTTCGCGAGCTTGCGCGTCTTGCCATCGCGAATCGCCGACAGCGTGCCGTCGCCATAGGCGTAGATCGTGCCGTCCTCGCCGGTGCCGAGCAGCGTCGACGATTCGTAGACCGGCTGCGACGCCGTCGTGTCGGCGCCGCGCCACTCGATGTGCGAGAAGCTGCCCTGATACGTGTTCGAGAACCCGATCGCGACGATGCCGCCGGCCTTCGCCGGATCGACCAGGTCCACGCGGTTGACGGCGCCGACCAGCTCCGGCAGCGCCGTCGCGACGTAGGTTCTCGGATCGATCGCGAAGCGATGCACGGCGTGCTGGTCGACGATCGCGACCTGGTGCAGCGCCGCCGAGTAGTCGATCCAGGAGATGTAGTCGTAGCCGCCGATCTTCACCGGCTTGTCGACATGCGCGAGATCGACGAGCATGGCGTTGACGTCGCCGTAGCCCGACTGCTCGAACACGACGTGCGCACCGTCGATCCAGATCGGGCTCGACGAGACCTTCGTGGCCGAGACGTCGACCTCGTGCACGACCTCGAGCCGATCGTCGAGCAGCTTCAGCCGGCCGTCGCGATCGGCGAGCGCGAAGCCGTTGCCGATCGCGGACAGCCCGCCGCCCGCGTCGTCGGTCCAGCCCAAGAAGCTGCGATGATCGCGCGTCGCGAGCTCGAGCGACGTCGTCTCGCCGGCGACCGCGAGATGATCGCCGACCGCGCCGCCGACCACGCGCGCGACGATCGAGCTCTGCGTGTCGGGCCACCAGCTGATCGAGTTGTTGAACACCGCGAGGTTGTCGTTGTCGCTGAACCCGATGCCGCTCATCGCGTGGTTGATCAGCACCGGCTCGCCGAGCTGATGCATGTCGCTCGCGTCGAGCACTTGCACGAGCGCGTGGTTGACGTCGACGACCGCGACCTTGCGATGATCGGGCGTGATCGCGAGTGTCGTCATCTCGACCGGCTTCTGCAGTGCGCGACGCGGGCCCCATGCAAGGCCGTCGTCGAGCGCGATGAAGCGCACGTCGGTCGCGAACGGTCCTGCATCGACGACGGTCGAGATCGTGACGTCGTCGAGCGTGATCGGTTTCGGGGCCGGCGCATCGCTGGGCTTCGTCACCAGCACGGCGGCGCCGTTGCCGCGGACCGCGAGCTCGCCGAATTGGTCGCCCGGATCGCCGACGAGCCGGCCGCGCAGCACGCCGTTCGCGTCGTAGCGCTCGATCGATTGATCGGCGCGGATCGCGATCACGCCGCCGTCAATCGCCGCGAGCTGCTTCACCGCGAGCTCGCCCGGAATCGCGACGCGACCGCGGATCGCGCCATCGCGCGTCACGCGCACGATCGACGCGTTGTTCGCGTCGTCGATCGCGCCGATCACCAGCTCGTCCGAGCCGGCGTGCGCGATCGTCGCGATGCGCGTTTGACCGAGGTCGAGCAGCACCGGCTCGCGCGTGCCATCGAGCGTCGGCCACAGCCGCGCATCGTCGATCGTGTCGATCGTGAGCGCGACGTCCGCGCGCTCGGTCACCGCGACGTGCGTGATGGCAGCGCCGTGGATCGAGGCCGGCGGCAGCCGATCGGGCGCGCGATGCGCACCGGTGGCCGCGGACCGCTCGCTGATCGTGGGGACATCGCATGCGGCAACCAGCGCCGCGATCACCAGCGCAAATCGAGGACTCACGTGCACTAGAAACGCAGCGACTACCTGGGTTGTTCTGATCGCCCGCACGAGACTTCGTGGTCCTAATTACGCCAGGCCCGACGAAGAGTTGGCGCGTTGCGTTGGTGGTGAACATTTCCAACGCGAAGGCGGTTTCGCGAACTTTTCGATTGTCCGTCGGGTAGCGAAGTGTTTCAAAGAATGAAGCAGAGCCAAGTGGGACGGCTCTCATGCAGGTAGGAGGCAGTAGCGATGGCGCAAGGAACGGTGAAGTGGTTCAACGACGCGAAGGGTTACGGCTTTATCAGCCGTGCGAACGACGGGAGGGACGTGTTCGTCCACTACTCGTCGATTCAGGGGGAGGGGTTCCGCACGCTTAACCAAGGCCAAGAGGTTGAATACGAAGAGCAGCAAGGTCCGAAGGGCCTGTTTGCTGCCCGTGTCCTCAAGGTGCTGGGCGAAGCTGTGGCAGCGGCAAGCAGCTGAGCTATCGCGCGAGCTGGGTGGCCTGGTAGTCGCCGGAATTCGTTCGGGTCAGCACGACCGCGAAACTCTCTTTCTCGGTTTGCACCCTCAAGACGAAGTTGCCGGCGGGTAGTCCGGCGTTCGGCGCGTATTCGTTGGGCGTGAGCAGCTTCCAGTCTTTGAGCGCTCCCGACTCCACGATCAGGTTGCCGTACATATCTTTGAGATCGCCCGCCGTCTGCGCGGCGATCTTGCCGGCCGCATAGAACGGCATCGCCGACAGCTTCACGAGCTTGTCGACCTGTGCGGTCGCGTACGCGCTGACGAACAAGTTCGCGGCGAACAGCGCCTGCTTGTCGGTGACGCTCGAGTCCGGCGTGACCTTTTGCTTCGCGAGCCCGTCGTCCGGTGTGACCGTCTTGCCGTCGGTCAGAACCTGGCGCGGATGTCTGCTGCCCGGCACGTGCGCGACGTTCGCGACCATCGCGCCGTCGTCGAGCACGCCACCGCCGCTGTCGGCCGGAACTTCGGTGAGGATGTACGGCTCGGCGTTGAACGTGCCGCACTGGCGCCAGTTGCGATAGAAGCCCCAGCGCAAGTAGATGCGGCCGTCGACCGAGCGAATCGCTTCGGGCGTCGGCTCGAAGGGACCCGACGAGATTACGGTGTCGACCGCGGCGACGTCGAACTCGGTCTTGCCCGACGTCTTCGCGATCGTGACCTTGTGCAGCGTGCCGTCGGCGTTGACCGAGATCTCGAGGTTGACCCACAGGTTCGGATCGTTGAGCGGATAGTCGGCGCCCTTGTTGTCGAGATCCTCGAGGAAGCCGAAGCCCCACAGCTCGTGGATACGGCGGTGCATGCGCGCGATGTAGACCGCGTACGGCGCGGCGCGCGTCTTGAGCGCGGTCTGGTTGCCGGGCCGCACGTCGGGCACGAAGTTCTCGAGCGAGCTCTTGATCGCGTCGAGCTTGCGCTCCCAACGGCCCTTCTTCGCCGACATCTTGCGCGCCGCGACCTCGCGCTCGTTGTCGACTTTCTCGTGGCCTTCGATGCGCTCGTAGTCGTTGAACGCCATCGTCGTGTTGACGCCGGGCAAGCCCTTCTTGCCGACCTTGTGGCCGTCGTTCTGATCTTGAACGGCGCCGCGCCCGCCGATGCCTCGCATCGACAAGATGCCCGGCGTGGTCTCGCCGGTGCCGTTGTCGCCGTTGTCGCCGCCCTCGCCTTTGATCTCGCCCGACGCGGTTTGCTTGTTGCCGGAGTGATCGGTCTGCTGGATGTGCTT
>DASXEF010000638.1:0-11137 GCA_036490255.1 Kofleriaceae bacterium | reverse complement strand
GCGCCTTCTCGGCGATCTTGCCGAACGTCTCTTTCTTGGTGCCGTACTTCCAGCGGTACTCGCGGCCGGCGCCGCCGAACATCTGCGCGGCGGGCGGGGCGCTGTTGAAGCCTTGCTCTTCGTTCATCACGTTGACGAACTTGTCGAGCGGGTTCGCGCGATCGTCCCACTTCGCCTTGAGCGCGCCGGCTTCCATCTGCTCGAAGCCGACGACGAGCACGCACTCGGCGATGCCGCCGGCGACCGCTTGCGCGCCGAGCATCAGCGCCGAGCTACCGGTCGAGCAGTTGTTGTTGACGTTGAACACCGGGATGCCGGTGAGCCCGAGCTGGTAGACCGCGCGCTGGCCGCACGTCGAGTCGCCGTAGACGTAACCGGCGTACGCCTGCTGGACTTCGTTGTACGGGACCTTCGCGTCGGCGAGCGCGGCCGTGCCGGCCTTCGTCGCCATCACGTAGTACTCCTCGCTCTTGCCGGGCTTCTGGAACGGAACCATTCCGACGCCGATGACGTTTACCTTGCGTGGCATTTGTTCACTCCTTTGAGAAATCCCAGGCGGTGCGCGACGGTGACATCGCCGTCGACGCGGAGCTGGCCGTGTTGATAGAGGCTCTTGACGTTGCCGGCCGCGAGCGCCGGTAGATCTGCATCTTTGATCGTGAGCGTGGTGGCAGTGTCGCCGCCGAGATCGAACGTCTGCTCGGCGGCCGGGTCGGTGACTTTGAACGCGAGCTTCGCGCGCACTTCGCTCGCGAGGTTCTTGTTGTCGGCGAGCCGCTTGGTCAGCGCGGCGAAGAACGCCTGTGCGTGCGCCGGACCCGCGGCTTTCGCGGCAGGCGCCGTTGCCGCCGGCGCAGGAGCCGCACCACCAGCGACGCCCTTGCGCTTCATCACCGCTTCGATCGCCTTGCTCGGATCGATCTTGAACAGCGACTGCAGCTTCTGCGACGCCATCACGTTGCCGCTGATCTTCAGCTTGCCGGTCGTGAACAGCTTCATCGGATCGGCTTTGCCCTGCGTCAGATCCAAGAAGTCGGTCTCGGCGAGCTCGAGCGTGCACTCGGCGCCGGCTTCTCCTTGCGAGACGCCCCCCGCGCCGTTCTTGAGATCCAAGATGTAGCGCTTGTCGCCGACCTTGAAGCCGTAGACCACGCCGACTTTCGCCGCGATCTCCGGGTTCTGCTTGAGCACCTCGGCGAACACCTCGAACGCGTCTTCGACGGTCGGCGTGTACGCGGCTGCCGTCGGCGGCACCGCGGCGCCCGCAGATCCACCGGTGCGTTTCTTCGTCTCGGCCATCACCATCTCCGGCGTCAGCTTCTTCAAGAAGCCGAGCTTCTGCGACGCCATCACGTCGCCGGAGATCTTGAGCTTGCCCGACGAGAACAGCTTCATCGCATCGGCTTGGCCGGTCGCCATCGCCATGAAGTCGGCATCGCTCATCTCGAGCGTGCATGCCGCCTTGCCGGCGCCTTCGCTCACCGTGCCCGGCGGCGTCGACAGATCGATCGTCCACGCGCTCTCGGGCGCGGACAGCTTGAACGCGAACGCCGTCTTCACTTTTTCAGCGGTGGCCGGATTGCCGCCGACGAACGTGCCGATCGCGCGGAAGATATCGCCGCTGTTCGGCACGGCTGCAGCGCTCGCCGCAGGCGCCGCCGTCGCTGCTTTCGGTTTCGGCTTCGGCAATTCTTTCCAGAATTCGATCGCCGCGTTCGAGATGCAGACCTCGCCTTTTTCCTTATCAGTGCAGCGGAAGATGACCTTGTCGCCTTCTTTCCACATGTCCGTGATGATCGTCTCGCCCGGCAACACGGTCGACGCGAACCGCACGCGGATGCTCTTCACGTAACGCGGGTCTTGCTCGGGCGCGAACGCGTTGACGACGGCACGCGTCGCGAAGCCGAACGTCGCGAGGCCGTGCAAGATCGGCTTGGCGAAGCCGAAGTTCTTCGCGAACGACGGATCCGCGTGCAGCGGGTTCCAGTCGCCGCTCAAGCGATAGAGCAGGGCCTGGTTGTCGTCGGTCTTTTGCTCGAACGTCTTGTCGGGTTTGCGATCGGGCGGCACGTTGACGTCGGCGCTCGGGCCGCGATCGCCGCCCCAACCGCCGGCGCCGCGCACGAACGTGGTGACCTCGTTCTTGATCAGCTCGTCGCCGTTCTCGTCGTACGTGATGAACTCGGTGCCGACGACGGCGCCTTTGCCCTTGTCGTAAATATTCTTGACGGTCGCCTTCGTCGTCAACTTCGCGTGCGTCGGCAGCGGCCGCTTGAGCTCGGTGTATTGCTCGCCGTGCAGGATGCGATCGAGCCCGAAGTTGAGGCCGGGCGCTTGGATGCCTTTGCTCGCCTGGCCGAACACCATGTTGATCGCCGGGATCACGCCGAAGCTCGGCAGCACCTTCATGCCCTTGCCGCTCATCTCGTAGACGAGCGCGAGGTCGGCCTCGTTCGACGGATCTTTCGCGGCGCCGACGCCGAGCGCATACAGCGCGACATCGCGCTCGTCGTAGCTCGACGTGACTTCCGGATACTTGAAGCCGAGCGCGGCATCGACGTCGATGAACTGGTTGCCGCCCTTGCTCGGGCCGGCTTCGACGTTCGCCATGATCGGCTGCATCGACTCGGCGACCGAGCCGGGATGCTCGGACTTGGCATCGAAGCCGGTGATCGCCTTCCAGTTGCCGTCGACGTCCTCGGGCGTGATGGTGCGGCCGAGCCGGAACGTCTTGCCGGCGGCGCGCTCCCAGCGCAGCTTCGCGTAGAAGCCGCCGCCGACCTCGTAGAGGCCGCCGCTATCTTCCATGGCTTCGTGCGCGAGCTTCGCGACGAGCGCCGAGACGTACTCGGGCTTGAGCGCGTCGAGCAATTCTTTCGGCAGCACGGTCTCGGTCATGCGCGAGCCTGCAATCGGCGCGATCGTGTTCGCGATGACGTTACGCTTCTTGCCCTCGGCGGCGAGCGTTTGCGTGAAGCCGTGGATGCCGAGCTTGGCCATCGAGTAGTTGGCCTGGCCGAAGTTGCCGTAGATGCCGGCCGCCGACGACGTGTTGATGATGCGGCCGTAGCCGGCGTCGCGCATGTACGGCCACGCGGCGTGCGTGACCCTGAACGTGCCGAGGACGTGGACCTTGTAGACCAGGTCCCAATCGCCCTGCGTCATCTTCGCGAACGAGACGTCGCGCAAGATGCCCGCGTTGTTGACGACGATGTCGATCTTGCCCCACGTGTCGATCGCGGTCTTGACGATCTGATCGCCATCCTCGACGGAGTTGTAGTTGGCGACGGCTTCGCCGCCTTTCTCTTTGATCTCCGCGACGACCTTGTCGGCGGCGCCGGCGGATTTACCTTCGCCGGTGAAGCTGCCGCCGAGGTCGTTGACGACCACTTTGGCGCCGCGCGATGCGAGCAACAACGCGTGCGAGCGACCGAGGCCGCCGCCGGCGCCGGTCACGATCGCGACTTTTCCATCGAACCGTAGATCACTCATTTCGATTTTTTCCCACGCTTGGTTGTGGCGGTTGCGAGCACCGCCGGAAACAGGGTCTTGAAATCGTCGATCAGGCTGCGCAGGCGATGCGCGTCGTCTTTGTGCAGCACCGAGGTCATCGCGGCGCCGATCATGAACTGCAGCGTGAAGTCGAGCGCGCGCTCGAGCCCGGGATGCGCCGCGAGCTCGCCGCCGAACAGCACGCGCGATTGCGCGATGATGCGATCGCGGAGCACGCGCTCGGCTGCGACCAGCACCGGGCGCAATTCGTCGTCGGTGCGGGCCGCCGTGCGCAGCTCCATCGCGACCTGGAAGAACGTGCCCGAAAAGCACTGCCACAGCAGCTCGAGCACGGCGTCGATGCGCGATTGGCCGGTCGGTAGCTCGGCGGCGAGCACTTTGAGCTCGCGCGCGCGCATCTCGGCGAGGTGATCGACCGCGGCGACGAGCAGCTCGGCTTTCGACGGAAAATGATGCAGCAGCGCGCCGCGCGACGCGTTCGCCCGGCGCTGGACCTCGAGCGTGGTCGTCCGCGCGAAGCCGACTTCGATGAGGCTCTCGACCGCGGCATCGAGCAGCGCGCGGCGCGTTTCATCGCGCCTCTGCTGCTGCGTTCGTGGAGGTCGCAACTCTTTGGCGAGCTCACCCATCCGGCTGATCGTGTACCGCCCAACAAACAGTCAGTCAAGACTGTTTGTTTAACGCGGGAGCGCGGCGCGCAACCTCGCGAGAACGAGCCGTGTCGACTAGAGTGCGCCCGTGTTGCTCTGGATCCTCCTAGGCCTGCTCGGCGGCGCCGGCGTCGTCGTGCTCGGCTTGCTGCTGTTCTTCGGGCTGCGGTGGGTCTTTCGCGGGCTCGCGTCGCTCGCGCAGTTCGGCATGGTCGATCTGCGCGTCGGCTGGCGCTACCTCTATAGCGGCCGCCGCGATCGCGTCATGTTGTATGCGGCGGCGATCTCCGCCGGCATCGGCCTCATCGGCTTCGTCTTGATGACCACCGGGATCGGCGGCCCGATCGGCGTGACCGCGCTGCTGCTCGGGCTGATCTCGACGGCGGTGTGCGCGCTGCTCGCCGTGTTCACCGTGTTCACGAGCGTGTCGGTGCTCGGCGTCGCGTTCGGCGTCGCCGCGCTGACGATCGTGCTCGCGGTGACGACCGGCTTTCAGCAGCAGTTCGAAGACAAAGTGCTCGGCGTCAACGCGCACGTGATCATCCTCAAGTCGCAGACCACGTTCGCCGAGTACCGCGACGTGATGGACAAGGCGAAGAAGATCGATCCCGACGTGATCGCGGTGCAGCCGTTCAACTTCACCGAGATGCTCGTCACGCGCGGCAAGGGCGAGCTCGCGGGCGTCGCGATCAAGGGCGTCGATCCGAAGCTCGTGCGCAGCGTGCTCGATCTCGACAGCCACATGATCGAAGGCTCGATCGACGCGCTCGCGGCACCGGCGGGCCCCGATCACTCGCCGCCGATCATCATCGGCAAAGAGCTCGCGAACAAGCTCAAGGCCAAGCTCGGCGACGACGTCACGGTCGTCGTGCCGCTGTCGAACATCGATTGGGATACCGCGAGCACGCGCGCGACCGCGCCGCGGAGCAAGAAGTTCCGCGTCGTCGGCATCTTCTACAGCGGCTTCGACGAGTACGACCGCCGGCTGATGTACGTCTCGCTCAAGGATTCGCAAGATCTCGTGGGCCGCGGCGACCAGGTCATGGGCGTCGAGATGAAGCTCAAGAACATCGATCGCGCCAAGGAGATCGCCGAGCATCTCGAAGACGCGCTCGGCGGTGCGCCGTACACCGTCGAGGATTGGTATCAGCTCAACGACAACTTGTTCACCGCGCTCAAGCTGCAGAAGCTCGCGCTCGTCATCATCCTCACGCTCATCATCATCGTCGCGACGGTGAACATGGTTTCGGCGCTGACGATGATGGTCACGGACAAGACCCGCGAGATCGCGATCCTCAAATCGATGGGGTCGACCTCGGGCGCCGTCGCGCGCGTGTTCTTGGTGCTCGGCCTCGCGATCGGCGGCGTCGGCACGTTCGTCGGCGTGACGATCGGTTTGGTCACCTGCGGCGTGATGCAGAAGTACGGCTACCACTTGGATCCGAAGGTCTACTTGATCGACAAGTTGCCGATCTCGGTCGTACCGATGGAAGTTGTGGTCGTAGTCGGCATCACGCTTTTCATCAGCTTGATCGCGACGCTGTTTCCATCGCAGAGCGCGGCATCGCTCACGCCGGTCGAAGGCCTGCGCTACGACTGATCTGATATCGTTGCCGCGTGAGTGGCGGTGCGACATACGGCCCCTACCGCGTGGTGCGCCAGCTCGGCGCCGGCGGTATGGGCGCGGTCTACCTCGGCGAGCACGCGCTGATCGGCCGCCACGCCGCGATCAAAGTCCTGTTGCCCGAGCTGTCGGCGAATCGCAAGAACGTCGATCGGTTCTTCCACGAAGCGCGCGCGACCTCGATCGTCTCCGATCCGGGCATCGTCCAGATCTTCGACTTCGGCTTCACCGCCGACGACATCGCGTTCATCGTGATGGAGTACCTCGACGGTGAATCGGTCGCCGCGCGGCTGCATCGGCTCGTCACGCTCACGCCCGCCGAAGCGCTGCGGATCACGCGGCAAGTCGCGAGCTCGCTCGGCGCCGCACACGCCGCCGGCATCGTCCATCGCGATCTCAAGCCCGACAACTTGTTCCTCGTGCGCGATCCCGAAGCGCTGGGCGGCGAGCGCGCGAAGATCCTCGACTTCGGCATCGCGAAGCTCGGCGACGACGATCCCGCGAATCGCAACGTCACGAAGACCGGCCAGGTCATCGGCACGCCGGTGTTCATGTCGCCCGAGCAGGCCTCGGGCCAGACCGTCGATTTTCGCGCCGACATCTACTCGCTCGGCTGCGTGTTGTTCCAGATGCTGACCGGCCGGCCGGTGTTCGATCTGCCGAGCATGTACGCGATCATCTCCGCGCACTTGCGCGACGAGCCGCCGACCGTCACGCAGATCGCACCGCATCTCCCGGCGGAGCTCGATCCGATCGTCGCGCGCTGTCTCGCAAAGCGGCCGAGCGATCGCTACGGCTCGATGCTCGAGCTGCAAGCCGCCTGCGATGCGCTCCTCGCGAGCTCGGCCCCCACGCTGCAACGCGCGCACACGGCACAACCCAAGCCGTCGTTCGCGCACACGACGCTCGGCAGCTCGACCGGCCAGCGCCTGCCGTCGTTCGCGCCGCCGCGCCGTCGCCTCGTGTGGTGGCTCGCCGGTAGCGCGCTCGCGATCGGCGCGGGCGTCGGGCTCGCGGTCGTCACGGCGTCGGGCGGACCGCGCGTCATCGTCGAGCCCGCGCAAGCCGCGCGCAGCATCACGATGCCGGTGCAAGCGCGACCGTTGCCACCACCGCCGCCGACGCCGGCCGCGACGCCGCCTGCGATCGATGCCGGCGTGCCGGACGCTGCGCCTGCGCCTGCCGTGCATCGCGTCGTCAAACCCAAACCCGCCGCGAACGAGCTCTATGACGATCGCACGTAGCATCGTCGTGCTCGCGATCGTGTTTGCGGCGACGCCCGTGCGTGCGCAGAGCGCCGAAGCCGAGGCGCAGTTCGCCGACGGCAAGCGCCAGATGAAGCAGGGCAACTTCGACGAGGCGTGCAAGCGCTTCGAGGCGAGCGAGCATCTCGATCCCGCGGCCGGCACCGAGCTCAACCTCGGCGACTGCAACGCGAAGCTGCGCAAGACTGCGACCGCGTGGGCGTGGTTCGTCCACGCGGCCGGCACCGCGAAGCGCATCCACGATCGCAAGCGCGCGGCCGAAGCGAAGCAGCGCTCCGACGCGCTCGAGCCGAAGCTGTTGCGGCTCGAGATCGTCGTGCCCGACGAGCACAAAGTGCCGGGCCTCGCGATCACGCGCAACGGCAAGCCGATCGAAGAAGCGCTGTGGAATCAGAACGACCCGATCGATCCCGACATGTACGAGATCGCGGCGAGCGCCGCCGGTTACGCGCCGTGGACGACGACGATCGACGTCACGTCGAAGAGCCAACACGTGCGCGTCCCGATGCTCGACAAGCGGCCCGAGGCTCCCGCACCGGTCGCGACGACCGCGACGACGACGACGGCGCCGCCACCGCAAGCGCCCGTCACAGCCGCGCCTGCTCCGACGCAAACGCATTGGCGCAAAGGCCCACTCGCGCTCGCGATCGTCGGCGTGGTCGGGCTCGGCGCGGGGATCACGCTCGGCGCGCTGTCGAGCTCCGACAACAACGCCGCGATCACCGCGTGTCAAGGCGGCTACTACTTCGGCTCCGCGTGTACGAGCAGCGCCGGGCTGTCGCTGAATTCGCGCGCTCACACCGAAGCGCTGATCGCCGACGTCGGATTCGGCGTCGGCGGGGCCGCGCTCGCGGGCGCGTTGATCTGGTGGTTTGTCACGGGACCGACCACGACGGAGCGGATCGCGATCGTGCCGTCGATCGATCACGGCGTCGGGCTTGCCGCGGCGGGGACGTTCTAGTGCGCACGCTTCTCGTTGCCGCGATCGCGTCGGGCTGTAGCGTTCCGCAGCTCTACTCCGCGTTCGATTGTCCCGCCGCGAGCACGTCGGCGCCCGCGAAGATCACGATCACCGGCACGGTCACCGATCCGTATCAGGGTCGAGGCGCGCCGGTCGCGAACGCATCCGTCACGTCGGGCGGCGCGACGGCGATGACGAACGCGCAAGGCAACTTCAGCCTCACGCTGACGACCAACGGCGCGCCGATCATCGCGCAGTTCGAGCTCACCGCATCCGGTTACGTGCCGAACGCGTACTCGACCGCGGACGCGCTCGCGGCCGACACGGAGATCTTACCGGTGATGTTCCTCGACGAGGAGCTCGCGATGATCGCCAGTGCGACCGGGATCCCGCTCGGCTCGGGCGGCGTGATCTTCGCGAGCGTCGTCGACTGTATGGACAATCCGGTGAAGGGTGCGCAGCTCAGCTCGACGACCGGCGACATCATCTACCTCGACGGCTACACGCCGTCGGGCTCCGCGACGGCGACCGACGGCGACACCGGCGCCGCGATCATCATCGGCGCCACCGGCTCCGACAACGAGCTCGCGGCGACGTACGGCTCCGGCTCCGGCAAGCAAATGATCGGCAACCACTCGGTCGACGCCGCGCCGGACGTGCTGACGCAGACCGAAGTCGGACCGTTGCAGTGACGACAAGCTCGGCGACGACGAAGAAGACGCGCTAGAGTGCGCGCCGGATGACCGAGCGCGTACTCACCGGAATCAAGCCAACGGGCATGCCTCACGTCGGCAACTTGCTCGGCGCGATTCGTCCCGCGCTGCGGCTCGCCGCCGACGGCAACGACGCGATGTACTTCATCGCCGACTATCACGCGCTGATCTCGCTGCAAGACGCCAAGCGCCTCGCCGAGCTGACGCGCGAGGTCGCCGCGACGTGGCTCGCGTTCGGCCTCGATCCGGATCGCGTCACGTTCTATCGCCAGTCCGATGTCCCCGAGATCTTCGAGCTGACGTGGATCCTGACGTGCTTCACGTCGAAGGGCTGGATGAACAAGGCGCACGCGTACAAGGCCGCCGTCGACGTCGCGCCCAATCCCGCCGAGCCCGACGCCGGCATCACGATGGGCCTGTACTGCTATCCGATCTTGATGGCCGCCGATATCTTGGCGTTCGACGTCGACGTCGTGCCGGTCGGTAAAGATCAGGTCCAGCACATCGAGATCGCGCGCGACATCGCGCAGCGCGTGAACCACGTCGCCGGCCGCCAGGTCCTGCGCCTGCCGCGGCCGAAGATCGACGCGGCGACCGAGATCGTCCCCGGCACCGACGGCCGCAAGATGAGCAAGAGCTACGACAACACGCTGCCGCTGTTCGCGCCGCCAAAGCAGCTCGAGAAGGCGATCATGCGCATCGTGACCGATACGCTGCCGGAGACGGCGCCGAAGAACCCCGACGAGTCCACCATCTTCAAAATTTTTCGCGCCGTCGCGACCGCCGACGAATCGGCCGCGCTCGCCGATCGGTTTCGCGCCGGGATCGGCTGGGGCGAAGCGAAGAAGCAGCTCGCCGAGCGGCTCGAGCGCGAGCTCGTCGATGCCCGCGCGCGGTACGAGGCGCTGATCGCAGATCCGGCGAAGATCGACGCGCTGCTCGCGGCCGGGGCAAAGAAAGCCCGCATCACGGCGCGGGCGACACTGGACCGGGTTCGTGCGGCGATCGGCATCGCCGCACCTATGTAGGTCCGGCCAAATTGCGCGATGTGCGCAGAACTTTGGGGGCGACAATCCCTTTGCTGCGCAATCCACGAACGATCTACGATTGGCTTGTCGCCAACTCGGTTGACAGCCGCGTTTGTGAAATCGGATAGTTCGCCCTGCCAAACGTGGCCGCTATCTTGCTGGAGGTATGCCCATGCGTCGACACGTACTTGATCTGATCGCGCTCGGAACTCTCGGACTGCTCGCGGGTTGTCCCGATCGAGCTGTCTCCGAGGTCAACACAGTGCCCGCGGGCGCGACGACCAAGGAGATTCCGGTCAGCGCGGACATCGACATCTTGTTCGTGATCGACAACTCGTCGTCGACGCAAGACAAGCAGAACCTCTTCCAGACGAACTTCTCGAACTTCGTCATGGCACTCGATGCGTTCCCGACCGGACGCCCGAACCTGCACATGGGCGTGGTCTCTTCGACGGTCGACGACGGCACGCCGGCCGCGATGTTGACCGGCGCATGCCCGTCGCCGAACACGACGCAGAACGGCTTGCTGCAGAGCGGCTCGGCGGTGACTGGTCGCTACATCAACGATGTCGCGACGGCGGCTGGCAGCGGCGCACCCCGCACGACCAACTACTCGGGCACGCTCGAGACGGCGTTCGCATCGATCGCGGGCGGTGTCGGCGATACGGGCTGCGGCTTCGAGGCCGAGCTCGAGGCGATGAAGCGCGCGCTCGACGGTACGACGAACACGATGAACTCCGGCTTCATCCGTCCGTCGGCGTATCTCGCCGTCGTCATCCTGACCGATGAAGACGATGCGTCGATCAAAGACGGCTCGGCCGGCAACGCGGTGTTCTCGCTGCCGAGCGCGAGCGTCGGTGGCTTGAGCGACTTCCGCGTCCAGCCGATGTTCGCCTACAACTGCGATCAGCAGATCACGGCCGGCTCGGGCTCTGCGGTCTACACGAACTGCACGCCGCGCACCGATTCGTATCTGCAGGACCCGGCGTACTACTCGTCGTTCCTCAGCGGCGTGAAAGACCCAGCGCGTACGGTCGTCGCGGTCATCGCCGCGCCACCGCCGCCGCCGTTCCAGACCAACGACACCCCAGCGCAGACCGCGAACATCACCTACGGTGCGGGCGCGAACACGATCGGCATTGGCAGCCTGACCTTCACGGGTGAGAACGTGACCCAAGATCCCGCGCTGCTGCCGTCGTGCTCGACGACGATCGGCACCGACACCGCGGTCGGTCGCCCGGCGATTCGTCTCGCGTCGTTCCTCAGCGCGTATGGTTCGCGTGGCAAGTTCTACAACATCTGCCAGAGCAGCTACGCGGCGGCGCTTTCGGACATCGGCAACACGCTGTTCAACGCGATCAGCCCGTGCCTCGAAGGCTCGCT